>NZ_JAFEJX010000008.1:0-125400 GCF_018555635.1 Bifidobacterium sp. CP2
TCGATGGATGATGATGCCGACCGCTGCTGTGACTGTGTATCCATACATGGTCAACAACCGGCGACCTGTAAACCATGCCCCGAGACACCCGTCAACCATGCCCCAGGACATGGCGTCAACCATGCCCAAGGACATGGCGTCAACCATGCCCCGAGACATGCGTCAACTATCCGCTGAGACTAGACACGGACCTCTGCCGGAAACCAATCGGAAACACGACGAAACGTACTTCGCGCGCACGCGTCGGATACGGTGGGCCGCAACACGAACGCAACAGGCACGGAAGCGAAACGCAGGGGGAGGTGGACGCATGGACGACGCACACGGGCGCGACGCGCCTACGGATCGCACCGCCACAGGCGGGACCCCGACGCCGCCTGCCGCATCGGCGGCGACCGCATCGACGCGACGCCCGGAACCCACACCATCCCGCCCGGCGGCGGCCACACCGCCGGACGCACGCGTCGCCGGACCGGCGACCGCGGCGGACGTCACACAACTCGCCGCGCTCATCCTCACCCGCGAGACCGCCGCCACGCCGCAGCGCATCGTCGAATCGATCACCGCGCTCACCGCGTCGGACATCCTCGTCGAAGGCCAACGCCTCCCCACCGTGCGCGACCTGGCCGCCCACCTGCACATCAGCCCGGCCACCGTCTCCAGCGCCTACCACGCCCTTTCGCGCGCCGGCGTGCTCCGCTCCCGCGGGCGCGCGGGCACGTTCATCCTGCCGCAGTCGCGCGAACGCCGATACGGCGCCGACGACGCTCCCGCGCAACCCGACGACGCGCCGTGGGACGACGGACGCGGCGGCACCGTCACCGACCTGTCGAAAGGCACGCCCGACCTCACGCTCCTGCCGGACATCCGCCCGTTCCTCGGCAAACTCGGCAAACGCAAGGCGTTCGTCAACTCCTACGACGGCCCCACCATCCTGCCGATGCTCGAACGCGCGCTGCGGCGCAACTGGCCGTACGATCCGGAGGCGATGACGATGGTGTCCGGCGCCGGCGACGGCCTCGCCGCCGCGATGGACGCGTTCGTACGCGCCGGTGACACCGTCGTCGTCGAAACGCCCACGTATCCGGTGATCCTCGACATGGTCGCCGCGCACGGCGCCACGGCGGTGGGCGTGCCGATGGACGGCGACGGCATGCGGCCGGATCTGCTGCGCAAGGCGTTGGATGCGGCAGGCGTCGCGGGTGGGGAGGCCGGCGGGGACGCGGGCGAAGACGTGGCGGCGGGCGGCCGAGGAAGAGGCGGCCGTCCTGCCGTCGCGATGATCGTGCTGCAGCCGCGCGCGCAGAACCCCACCGGAGCCAGCCTGAGCCGGAAGCGCGTGGACGAACTCGCCGACGAACTCATCGCGTGGAGGCGGGACGCGGCGGACGGCGATGGGGCGACGGATGGCGGCGGTGAAACGGGCGGCGGTGCAACGGGCAGCGGGACGACGGGCAGCGGGACGACGGGCAGCGGGACGACGGACGTCGGCGGGGCGGCGTCGGACGGCATGCCGGTCATCGTGGAGGACGACCACAGCGGTGACGTGGCCAACGCGTACGCGGTGTCGCTGGCCCTCCGGCTGCCGGAGCACGTCATCCACATCCGCAGCTTCTCGAAATCGCACGGACCGGACCTGCGGCTCGCGGCCGTCTCAGGCACACGGCGGGCCATCGACGCGATCATCGCGCAACGACGGCTCGGCCCCGGATGGGTGAGCCGCTTCCTGCAGGAGATCCTCGTGGAGATGCTCGCCGACAAGCAGACGTTCCGCACCGTCATGAACGCGCGACACATCTACGCCACCCGCCAGAAGACCATGCACGCGCTGCTCCTGCGCTTCGGACAGGACGTGCCCGTGGGCGACGGGCTCAACCTCTGGCTGCCTGTGCGCAGCGAGGCCGCCGCCATGCGACTGCTCGCGCGGCATCATATCCGCGTGGCCGCCGGAGGGCCGTTTCGCCCGGGGCTATGGGTGGACGAGAACGGGACCATGCAGGACATGCGGGACATGCGAGACATACGGACGGGCGCCACGGGCGGCTTCGCGACGAGAACCGGGCCGGACGGCGACGCGAAATCGGACGGAACGGCGGAATCGGACGGAACGGCGGGACGTGACGCCGCGCGACGGCCGCAACCCGGCGTGCGCGTCACCATCGCATCGCCCGCGGCCGTCAACGAGCGCGTGGCGCGGCTGCTCGCGCAGGCCGCGGAAGCGGAGAAGCCGGGCGAAGCCTGACGGGACATCCGAAACCGGACAATCGGATGAAACCTGACAGGGCGACGGCTACAGCACCATGCGACGGTTAAGGTCGCGGCGCAACACGCGCCAACCGGGCAGATAGGCGTCCATGCGGCGCTGGAACCCCGGGCCATGGCCATGCTCCCACAGGTGCGTCATCTCATGGACGAGCACATACTCCAGGAACCGCGGCTCCATGAGCCCCAGCTGGAGGTTCAGACGGATGCGGCCCGTCTTGGGCGTGCAGGACCCCCATCGGCTGGTCATGCGGCGCAAGGTGACGTGCGTGGGACGTCGGCCGATGATCGGCCCCCACTTGGCGAGCAGGGCGGGCAGCGCCGCCTCGATGGCCGCGGCCGCCTCGCGACGACGGGCGTCGGTCCAAAACGGCTGGGTAGGGGAGTCGGCGGCGGGCTCGACGTCCGGCGCGACGGCCCGTCCGTCAAGCCGGTCCAGCATGACGTGGCGCGCATCCTCCATGCGTCGGCGCTGCATCACGATCCATTCACGGCGGTCACGCACGAAGGCGGTGATGGTACGCAACGGCATCCGCAACGGCGCGGACACCTCGACGCGCCCCTCCGGAGGCTTGACGCGCAGATACATGTTCCTGATGCGCTTGCGCTCGACATGCACTTCAAGCCCGTCGACGTCGAGCACGCGTTCCTCAACGGTCGCATGCGCGGCAACGCGGATGGGACCGCTGGCGACAACGCTCCTCGACATCGCATCTCCTTCCGCCGGACGTTCTCCGGTAACCGTAGGGCATGCCGCAGAACGCGACACGCCGAAGACGGTTTTCTGTTGACAGCACGAGGAATGCATGTAGTATATCCACTTGTGCGCTTTTGAAGTGCACGGACGGGCCCGTAGCTCAGGTGGTTAGAGCGCATCCCTGATAAGGATGAGGTCGGAGGTTCAAGTCCTCCCGGGCCCACAGGAAAAACCAGCGGCCATGTTTGAGCCGCTCTTTTTTTCTATCCAGAGCCGAACGATGTCACCCCTGAATGTTCGGGGCATTGGCGCAGCTGGTAGCGCATCTGCTTTGCAAGCAGAGGGTCACCGGTTCGAACCCGGTATGCTCCACGAATGACACGGTTCGGATGACTGGATGAAACCCTTGGAATCAAGCCGATTCCGAGGGTTTTTCGTTATCACGCCCAGTGCCCTTCGAGGGGTCGGGTCGGCCCTGGACGCATCGTGCATGCGCCGCCGAAGGCGGGTCCGGTGCGCGCCAAACGCGCGCATATCGCACGCATATCGCACGACGGGACGAATCCGGGGCCACAGAACCATCAGGCGCGACCCAGCAAACCGGCATCAGCACGCCCAACACAACTCACCGGCACGAACCATCGCACCCGGAACGACAATCCAGGGCATACACGCGTTCCGGACCACAGCACAGTGGGCCGGAACGCGGAAACAGGCCTTTCGCACACTCCGGGGCCACGAATCGTGCCACCGGAAGACCAATCACACGGATTTCCCCACTCCGGACCACAACCCCACGGGCCGGAACACGCAATCGCACCGTTTCCGCACTCCGGGGCCGCAGAACCATCAGGCGCGACCCAACAAACCGGCATCAGCACGCCCAACACAACCCACCGGCACGACCCACCGACCACACCCCAACGACCCACCTGTGTTGACATCATGTCAACAGCGGGTCTAGAATAAGCCGCGAGAGAAATTGACACCACGTCAACAACGCGGCGTCACCCACGCGATCGGCGGCCCGACGACGGGCGGCCGACACCACGCGACGGACCACCGCGGGCCGCCGCAACCTGCACCGCACGGCAGCCCACACCACGCGATGACCCGCACCGCACAACGGACCATCGCGGAGCTGCCACGCCGAAGCCGACGCACATACGTGCGCCCGCACGCAACCGCACGAGCCGCGGTCGCATACGGCGGATACGGCGACAACGCAACGGCTGCGGGCTGACGGACACGGCCGGACCGATCGCACGGAACCAGAAAGGAACCGGAAACCATGCTGTTTCAGGTCTACGGCGACAACGCCGTCTACCAGTGGATCGGATGGATCCTCGTCTTCTGCTGCCTCATCGGCGCCAACGAACTGGCCCGCCGCACCAAGACCGGAGGCATCATCGCCTTCCTCGTCGTGCCGGCGGTGCTGACCATCTACTTCGTGACCATCTACACGGCCGCAGCCATGGGCGCGCAGTGGGCGCTGAGCAACCCCACGTACGTCCACATGACCAGCTGGTTCCACTACGCGAAGCTCTACGCGGCCACCGCCGGCTGCATCGGCTTCATGGCGCTCAAATACAAGTGGGGCTCGATCGGCAAATCCGAATGGTTCAAGTGCTTCCCGTTTGTGATCGTCGCCATCAACATCCTCATCGCCGTGGTCTCCGACTTCGAATCCGCGTTCCGCGCCTGGGGCACCACCTGGGTCTCCACCGAAGGCGTGACCCTCATGGGCGGCTGGCACAACGTGTTCAACGGCGTGGCCGGCCTCATCAACATCGCCTGCATGACCGGCTGGTTCGGCATCTACGTGTCCAAGAAGAAGGACGACATGCTCTGGCCGGACATGACCTGGGTGTTCATCGTCGCCTACGACCTGTGGAACTTCTGCTACACGTACAACTGCCTGCCCACCCACTCCTGGTACTGCGGCCTGGCGCTGCTGCTCGCCCCCACCGTGGCCAACGCCCTGTGGAACAAGGGCGGCTGGATCCAGAACCGCGCCAACACGCTGGCCATCTGGTGCATGTTCGCGCAGGTGTTCCCGATGTTCCAGGACTACTCGGTGTTCTCCACGCAGTCGGTGAACAACCCGAACGTGAACCTGGCGGTCTCGCTGGTGGCGCTCGTCGCGAACGTGCTCGCGCTCGGCTACATCCTTGTGCGCGCGAAGCGCCAGGGCGTCAACCCGTGGACCCGCGAGGTGTTCAAGGGTACGCGGGATTATGAGCAGGCCATCGCCCGCGCGGCATGACTGCCTCACGGCTGCCGCCGCTCGGCGTCGCCTACGGGGAACCCACCGGGTTCCCCGCTTTACGGCTCCGTGAGCAGGCCATCGCCCGCGCGGCGTGATCGGCGCGTGATTGGCGCATGGCTGCGGCGTGGCCTGCCGCGTGACCCGCTGTATGACCTGCCTATGGCCGCGGTGTGGTCACCGCGTGACCCGACGCAACCAAGAAATCCCCCGTCCGGACGCATGCCCGAACGGGGGATTCCCGTATCCATGAGGCGGCCGGCCGGACCGGCCGACTCAACCAGACCACTCAGACCACTCAGACCACTCAGACCGACCGTCTCCTCAGCCCGAACAGCCTCAAGCCAACCAGCCGCCTCAACCAGCCCCGAACCAGCCCAGAACTCAGAACAGCGAGGACGAGGACGACGCATCGTTCTCGCGCTTGGCGTCCTTCATGAAGTCGGTCACATCCTCGTCGTCCACGGACACCTTGCCCTTGTCGGTGAGCTTGAGGTCCGCGGTGATGTGCGCCCGATCCTGGGTGAGGTCCAGGCTCAGCTCGTTGAGGGTCCGGCCTTCGCCGTAGTCGAGCGTGACCTCGATCTGCGGCGCCTCGCTGCGCTTGACGTCCAGCATCTGGTCGATGGCGTCGTCCAGCGACTTGCTCGCCTCTCCGGTGGTGGAGTGGTTGCTTTCCTTGATCACGCGGATCATGTAGTCGCGCATGCCGGGGTAGTCGTCCTCGTGGTCCTGCCAGTAGGCGGCGAGCCGGTGCACGAACTCGGCGATGTCGAACTCATAGGTGAGCTTCGTGGATCCGGTGGAGGTGCGCTCGGATTTCTTCGTGGGGAAGATCGCCTCGTCCACATCCTTCTTCTCCAGTTCCTCGCCGAAGAACTTCATCGAGAACTTGGCGATGTCCTTCGCTTCGTCGTCGGTGGGTTGGGTGCGTTTCATCTGGTCGAGGTAGTCGTCGAGCGATTCGTCGCCGTTCGCCTTGGCCGACTGCTCGAGGAACGTCTTCTGCGCGCCGGCGATGTCCCATTTGCCGTTCTTGACGAGCGCGTCCTTGGTGTCGAGGACCACCTGCGACCATTCGCGTCCGAGGCTGCTGCGCAGTCCGCTGCGGAGCTTCTCGCCGCTCATGTAGTAGTAGAAGTCCTGGTCCATGTCCCCATACCAGTCGAGGCCGGACATGTATTCGTTCTTCTCGTAGAGGCCGACGTTTCCGTGCTGCCATGCGCCGCGCACGGTCATGTAGTCCGGCATCTTGGCTTCCACGTACAGCATCGATTCGTCGGTGGTCTTGCCGAGCGAGTACGCGCCGGAGAACGTGGCCTTGCTGCCGGATTCGCCCGAGTCGATGGCGAGTTCGTAGCGTGTGCTCTGCAGGTCTTCGATCGACGCGAGCGCGTCGTAGGTGACGACGAGCGGGTTGTTGGGGCGGAATCCGAGCATCATCTTCACGGCGGTGAGGTTCGGGATGATGAACGCAAGCGCCACGACGAGGATGACGGCCACGACGCCGCCGATGATGCCGGCGATGGCGCCGCCGCCCAGTCCGCGTTTGCGCGGCGCGGGCGCCGGGATGGGGGCCGCACCGGGTGCGCCGGGGACCGGAACGCCCGGCACGCCCGCGCCCGGTACGCCCGGCACGCCGGGCAGGGGGACGCCGCCCGGTCCGGGAACACCCGGTCCCGGCACACCCGGTACGCCGTTTCCGGGCACGCCCTGCACGGGAGCCCCCGGCATGGCGGGCGATTCCGGCAGCGGCACGCCGCCGCCCGGCACGCTTTCGACGGCGGGAACGCCGTATGCGCCGGCTGCGATGTTGCCGTCCGATGCCGGTACGCCCGGCTGGCCCGTCCACCCCTGCTGGACCGGTTGGGCCTGCTGGACCGGCTGCCCCGGCAGCGGCGGCATGGTCTGGGTGGCCGCGGCGCCCGATACGGCGCCGGGCAGAGGTGGCATGGTCTGCGTCGCCGCGTTCGACATGGCCGCGCCGGGCAGCGGAGGCAGCGCTTGCGTCTCGGCCGCGGCCGACTGCGGCATGACGGGGATGGCCTGCGTGGGCTGCCGGTCGGCCGGCGTGGCGGCTTGCGTGGGGATCGATGCCGTCTGGCCGTAGGATCCGTAGGGCTGCGCCGACGGTGCGGACGCGTCCTGTCCCCGGTATCCCGCGGATGGTTCCGCGCCGGCCGCGGGAGCTCCGCAGGAGCCGCAGAACGTTGCACCGTCGGCGATTGGTTGTCCGCAATGTGCGCAGTATTTCATGTCGCACCCACCCTTCTTCATCGTGGTTTGGAGAACCCGCCCAAGCCTGCGCCGGTTCGACGATGACCCTTGCGAAAGCCCCGAAAACCTCTTCCTCGATACGGCCATTGTACCGCCGGAGCACCTGCCCGCTCCGGACCGGCACGCACGTCCCCTCCCGCAATCGCCCGTGGACAGACCTCTTGCCGTGACGCGGGACGCACGCCTACAATCGGAATCGTCTATCAATGATCCAACCCAAAGGGGAGTAATCCATGCTCACGGACGAGTACGTCAAGCGCGTCTACGCGCAGGTCGAGAAGCGCGACGGCGACCAGCCGGAATTCCTGCAGGCCGTGCAGGAGGTCTTCGAAAGCCTTCAGCCGGTGGTCGAGAAGCACCCGGAATACGAGAAGGCGGGCGTGCTGGAGCGCCTTGTGGAGCCGGAGCGCGTGGTCAAGTTCCGCGTCGCCTGGACCGACGACGAAGGCAAGGTGCAGGTGAACCGCGGCTACCGCGTGCAGTTCAACTCCGCCATCGGACCGTACAAGGGCGGTCTGCGTTTCCACCCCACCGTCAATGAGGGCGTCATCAAGTTCCTCGGCTTCGAGCAGATCCTCAAGAACAGCCTGACCACGCTGCCGATGGGCGGCGGCAAGGGCGGCTCCGACTTCGACCCGAAGGGCAAGTCCGACGCCGAGGTCATGCGCTTCTGCCAGGCGTTCATGACCGAACTGTGCCGTCACATCGGCCAGTTCACCGACGTTCCCGCCGGCGACATCAACGTGGGCGCGCGTGAGATTGGCTACCTGTTCGGCCAGTACAAGCGCATCCGCGACGAATACTCCGGCGTGCTCACCGGCAAGGGCCTGGAGTTCGGCGGCTCGCTTGCCCGCACCGAGGCCACCGGCTACGGCGTCTGCTACTACACGCAGGAGGCGCTGCGCGTGCTGCGCGGTGATTCGTTCGAAGGCAAGACCGTCGTGATCTCCGGCTCCGGCAACGTGGCCATCTACGCCACCGAGAAGGCCGAGCAGCTGGGCGCGAAGGTCGTCACCGTGTCCGATTCCAACGGCTACGTCTACGATCCGGACGGCATCAAGGTCGACGTGGTCAAGCAGATCAAGGAAGTGGAGCGCGGCCGCATCAAGGAGTACGCGGAACGCGTGCCGGGCGCCGAATACCATGAGGGCTGCTCCGGCGTGTGGACCGTGCCGTGCGACATCGCGCTGCCGTGCGCCACGCAGAACGAGATCGACGGCGCTTCGGCCGAGGCGCTCGTCGCCGGCGGCTGCAAGGTCGTGTGCGAAGGCGCGAACATGCCGTCCACGCCGGAAGCCATCGCCGTGTACCAGAAGAACGGCCTGCTGTACGGCCCGGCCAAGGCCGCGAACGCGGGCGGCGTGGCCGTCTCCGGCCTCGAGATGAGCCAGAACAGCTACCGTCTCTCCTGGACGTTCGAGGAGGTCGACGCGAAGCTCAAGTCCATCATGGAGTCCATCGTGGCGGAGTCGCTGAAGGCGGCGAAGGAGTACGGCCACGAAGGCGATCTGATGCTCGGCGCGAACGCCGCCGGCTTCGTCAAGGTCGCCAACGCGATGGTCGCCCAGGGCGTGCTGTGACCCGCATGGGGCGTGCGTAGGCCGCACGGTCGCGTACGCACCCGGCAATGACGAACAGGGCCGGTGTCGGCGGCAGGTACCCGCTGCCGACACCGGCCCTCCCGTATCCGTGCCGGCACGACACGCGCGTCGACGGAACGGTCATCATCCACGTCTCTCGGCAATGACATGTCGGTGTCCCATCGGACACCGCCGGTCTCCCCACCTGCCGAACACCACACCTATCGGGCTTCATCGGATGCCACCGTGCGACGCCCTGCCGACGGCACCGCCGCACGACAATCAGGACGGCGCCTGCCGCAACGGCCGCACGGCACCACGCATCGCACACCCCGGCGCCGCCACGCACAGCACACACCATAGCGTCGTCGCGCCACACGCACGTCGCACGGCATCGTCGCACACCGCATGCCGCCATCGTGCGCCGACCGCACGTCGCACGCACCCCATCGCACGTTTTCCGCGCACCCCGGCCAGCCCGACGCGCGACGCGCGTACACTGCGTGACGTGTCGCAGTTCGATCCCGCATTGAGCAGCCGCCCGACGCCAGCATGGCTCGGACGGCTGTTGCTGCTTGCCACCGCGGCCGGATGGGGTGGCGGCTACACGTTCTCGTCGATCGTGACAGGTCACGTCACCGTGCAGTGGATGATGGCGATCCGCCTGTTGTTCGGCACGGCGGTCATCGGTCTGCTGGCGTTCCGGCGCATCCGTCGCATGCCGTTCGCGCGCATCGCGATTCCCGGCCTGCTGCTCGCCGTCTCCTATTGGGCGGCGTTCCTCGTGCAGATGACCGGTCTGACGATGACCGCTCCGGGGCGCAACGCGTTCCTTACGGCCACATACTGCGTGCTGGTGCCGTTCCTGGTGTGGATGCTGACGAAACGCCGGCCGGCGAAGCGGAATCTGGCGGCCGCGGCCGTCTGTCTGGTGGGTGTCGGGTTCGTCTCGATGGCGGAGGCGGGTGCCGGCGGTGGGGTCGGCGGCGCCGGTGGCATCGGCACACTCGGAGGGCTGATCGACCCGGGCGACCTGGTCTCGTTGGCGGGAGGCGCGCTGTTCGGCCTGAACATCACGCTGACCGGCATGCTGGCGAAGCAGTACGATGCGATGACGCTCACGTTCTATGAGTTCGGTTTCGCGTGCGTGCTGTTCGCCGCGGGCGGCCTGCTGTTCGACCCGCTGCCCACACGCGGCTGGTTCACGCCGGAGGTCATCGGTTCGTTCGTGTATCTGGTGCTGGTGTCCACGCTGATGGCGCAGATCTTCCAGAACATCGCGTTCGCCTGCGTGCCTTCGAGCCAGGGGTCGCTGATCCTGTGTCTGGAGAGCGTGTTCGGCGTGCTGTTCTCGGTGCTGCTGACCGGCGAGCGCGTCACCGTGCCGACCGCCGTCGGGTTCGCGCTGATCTTCTGTGCGATTCTGTTGTCCGAAGTACGATTGTCCACGTTGCGTTCGCTGATGCATCGGCGATAGCGGCCGATAGTGGCCGATAACGAAACAGGCTGGACACGGGCTGACGAACCGCATCGCCGTCCTCCGGGCAGATACGCGAACAGGGCCGCCGCCCCTCCCGAGGGAAGGGCGACGACCCTGTCAGTCGGCCATCAGTCGGCTACCGCCGAGCGGCCAGCCGAACCAACCGAATCAGGCGTCGCGGCGACGACGCAGCACCGTCAGCGCAACGCCCGCGCCGAGCAGCGCCACCGCGGCAAGCACGGCCACCGTCACCGAGGCACCGGTCTTCGACAGACCCGCACCCGGCTTCTTCGCACCGTTCGCACCGTTACCAGAGCCGTTACCGGAACCGCCCTGGCCGCCCTGACCGGAGTTGCCACCCTGGCCCTGGCCCTGACCGCTGTTACCGCCTTCACCGGCGGCCTTCGCCTTGACCTTCACGGTGAAGGTGACGGGCTTGAGGCCCTCGGCCGCATCCTTGCCGGTGTAGGTCACGGTGACCTTGACCGCGTCGGACGCCTTCGAGGAGTCGAAGCCGGTGAGCACGTAGTCCTCGCCGAGCTTGAGCTCGCGGGTCTTGCCGTCGGACAGCGTGGCGGTCACCTTGAGGCCGTCCGCGGAGAACGCGTCACCCACGGTGTATTCGGTCTTGGTGGGGCCGGAAGTCACGGCGATGGACTTGACCGTCACCGTGGCGGGCGGCGTGACCGGCTTGGCGTTGACGGTCACCTCGTAGGAGGCGGTCTTGGTGGCGTCGTCCTTGAGGGCGACGGTCACGGTGACCTTCTTGCCGCCGAGGGCTTCGGCGAACGGCTTGGTCAGATCGACCGCCTTGCCGTCGGGGTCCACCGCGGACACGGTGTAGCCGTCGGAACCGACTTCGACCGGGTCGCCGGAGGACATGGTCTTGGCGACCTTGAGGCCGTCCGCGGAGAAGGTGTCGCCGACGGTGTACTCGGTGTCCGCGCCGGTGGCGTCCACGGTGATGCCGGTCACCGTGGGTTCGGGTTCGGGCTCGCCCTTCGCCGTCACCGCGGTGCCGTCGAAGATGACGGTGTAGTCGCCCTTGGCGTTGTTGGAGGTGGCGAACACGCCGACGTCGAGACGTTCGGCGGCGTCATCGCCCAGGGTCACCTTGCCGAGGCTCTTCCACTCGTCGGATCCGGCGAGGCGGGTGAAGCCTTCGAGTTCGGTGGCGCTGTTGCGCACGAGCTTGAGGGAGACCGGCGTGTCGACGGAGCTGGCGGCTTCGGCGACGGTGTCGGACTGCTTGTCGATGAACCCGTTGTTGTTGGAGTCCGTCTGGAAGTAGGCTCCGTTCGGGCTGGCGGCGAGCAGCGCGTAGCCGTGGGCCTTGCCCTGGCCGGCGGCGCTCAGGTCGTTGCGCACGATGATGCCGGCGCGCGGATCGGTGTTGTTGCCGGCCTGCGAGGAGGTGATGGTCGTCTCGATGGAGTCGCCCACGCCGAGCTTCGCGGACTGGTAGATGGCGGAGAGGTTGTCCTTGTTCGTCCAGGCGCCGTTGTTGGAGGCGTCGGTGACGAGGAACGAGCCGTCGGTCTCACCTTGGCAGAACGTGCCGGCGTTGCCCCAGCTCGTGGTCTTCCACGGGTCGGAGACAGCCTTGCAGCCTTCCGTGGTGGTGGTGAAGCGCACCGTGTAGACGCGCGTCTTGGTCGGGTCCGTCTTGGAGGTGACGGTGATGATGGCGCGTGCGGTGTTCACGTCGGTCGTCACGGTCACGTCGTCCGGGTTGGCTGCGACGGCGTCGACGGTCGGGGCCTTGCCCCAGGCGCCGATGTTCACGCCGTACGTGGTGGTGCCGCCGTCGAAGTTGGCCACGGCCTTGCCGTCGATGGTGATGGACGCGAGGTTGAGCGGGTTGTCGGCCGTCTCGTCCCAGTAGTTCAGGCCCCAGCCGTCGCCGTACGCGGAGGCGTCCTGCGTGGCGGGGTTCTGCATGGTGAGCGCACCGGTGGTCTGGTTCACGGAGATCGGCAGCCACACGTAGGTGGAGCTGGCCTTGCCGGAGTTCCAGCGGTCGCCGATGTAGATGAACTTGTTCTCGGCCACCTTGAACACGGAGGCGGTCTGCGAGCCGAACGTGGAGCCGCGGGTGTCGCCCACGCTCAGCAGGCCGTCGGCGCCTTCGGGCAGGGCGCTGAACGCGGTGTTCTCGTACTGGTCGTCGGCCTGAACGCCGCGGATCCACGTGCCGAACACGGTGTCCGACGTGTAGTAGGTCTGCTTGTTCGGGGCCCATCCGGTGGCGCCGGAGGCGACGATGTAGTACTTGCCGTTGTTCTTGAACATGGCGGGCGCTTCGAGCATGCCGCGGTCCTTGACGATGACGAAGTCCTGTCCGGAGACCGGTGCGCCGTCGCCGCCGTCGGCCAGCGTGTACGGGTACTCGCCGCTTTCGGAGTACTGCAGGTCGACGTCGGCCACCTTGGACGTGTCCTTCGTGGTCTTGACCACGTTGGTGTAGTCGTCGTTGAGCTTGGCGATGTACAGCGTGCGGTTCTCCTCGGAGGAGTAGATCACGTACGCGGTGCCGTCGTCGTCCTGGAAGACCGTCATGTCGCGGGAGCCGCCGGGCACGGCGTTCTTGTGGCCGGTCTTGTAGTCCTGGCGGTTGGGCAGGCGGTAGGCGCCGACCATCTTGAACGGTCCGGTGGGGGAGTCGGAGACGGCCACGCCGGCCAGGGAGCGCTCGTAGTTGGCGGTCGATTCGACGGTCTTGGTGCCGTCCGCGTGCCACCACATCACGTACTTCTTGGTCTTGGCGTTGTAGAGCACCTTCGGGCGTTCGAAGATCGCATTCTCGTTGTCCTTGACGCCGTCGCCGTTCTCGTCGGTGTTGGTGTTGAGGTAGAACGCGAGCTTCTTGGCCTTGGCTTCGTCGAACTTGCCGGACGCGTCCTTCAGACCGTACAGGTCGGTGAAGTAGCTGTCGTCCTTGAGTTCGTCATCGTAGTAGATGGAGCGCAGGGCCACGCCCTGGTCCGTCCAATTCATGAGGTCCTCGGACCGGTAGACGTGCACGCCGTGCGAGTTGTAGTAGCCGGAGGAGCGGTCCTCGCCATACCAGTAGTACACGGTCTTGCCGTTCTCCTGGACGGGCACGATCTGGCCGCCGTGGGCCTGGATGTGCTCGCCGCTGGTGGAGTCGGCGGAGTCCTTGGCGTACCAGAGCGGCTGGAAGTAGTTCTTGTCCTTGGTGCCGGGGTCGGCGATGGCTTCGAACTTGGTGTAGGTGGGGACCTTGTCCGTGGTGGGCACGTCGGTGGCCGGCGGGTTCGGCTTGGTGGCGCCGGACTCGACGGGCAGGGTGACGTCGAGCGTGGGGGCCTGCGCGGCCTTGGCGCCGTAGGTGCCTTCGGCGGCGCCCTTCGTGTTCACGAA
This sequence comes from Bifidobacterium sp. CP2, assembly GCF_018555635.1. Lineage (NCBI taxonomy): Bacteria > Bacillati > Actinomycetota > Actinomycetes > Bifidobacteriales > Bifidobacteriaceae > Bifidobacterium > Bifidobacterium sp. CP2. Next base: position 13,947 of record NZ_JAFEJX010000008.1, read on the forward strand.
GTACAGCTCGTCGTTGGCGTACTTGCCGCCGACGGCCAGCGTGAGCGTGGTCTTGCCGGCCTTGAGCGCGTCCTGCACGGCCTTGGTGACGTCAACGGTCACGGTGGCACCGTCGACGGATCCGGGCACGTCGCTGCGGACTTCGTTGTTGCCGTTGTCGAACGCGGCGGAGGTGGTGGTCGCGTCGGCGGCGGCGTCGAAGTTCGGGCGGGTGTTCCAGGTCATGCCGGCGAGCGTGCCGTCGAAGGCGGTGCCGTCGAGGCGCTTGTCGGCGTTCACCGGTGCAACGACGATCTGTTCGTCGGCGCGGTTGGCGGTGTCGTAGCGGCGTCCGATGAGCGTGAGCTTGAGCTGTGCAAGCGAGGGCTCCTTGTCCTTGAACTGGGAGAGGTCGAACTGGACGAAGCCGAGTTTGACGTCGGTGCCGTCACCGGTGCTGGTGCTCTTGTTCTGCTCGCCGAGCAGGCCCTTGCCGTCCGCGTTGCGCACGGCGAAGTAGCCGGCGGTGTTCTTGTTGCCGGGATTCGTGCTGTAGTCGTTGTTCTTGTTCGTCTTCCAGGAGGCGACGTAGGCGTCGGCGCTGGAGGTGACGGTCTTGACTTCGGACTTGGCGGAGATCACCTTGATGGTGACGGTCTTGACGGTGGGGTCGTAGTCGCCCGCCTGGGCGCCGGCGTCGGCCGCGGTGAACGTGACCGGGTATTCGCCGATCTGGTCCTCACCCGGGGTCCAGGTGAGCTTGTTGGCGGCGGGGTCGAACGAAGCGCCCTTGAGGCCGGACAGGTCGGAGGTGGTGATCTTGACGTTGTCGCCGTTCGCCACGTCCGGGTCGTTCACGGTCACGTCGAGCGAGAGCTGTTCGCCGGCCTTGACGGTGATGGAGTCGGAGTCCGGGGAGGTGAACGTGGGCACGGTGTTCTGCTTGACGTCCTGCGTCTTGCCGTCCGCGTCCGTGTACGTGTAGGCGAGCTTGCCCACGGCGTTCTGCGCGAAGGTGACCTGGTTGCTGTACTGCACCTGCTTGCCGCCCACGTACAGGTCGTTGACGGTGGCGTTGGTGGTGTTGGTGAGGTCGAAGCGCGCGTTCGCGTTGGAGAACCAGACCTTGTCGATGGTCACGTTGCCGATGGGCGTGCGGTCGACGTTGTAGTCCTTGCCGGAGCCGTCCGGGTTGGGACGGTAGCCGTTGGCCGCCTGGTCGGCCGCCTTGACGGTGACCTTGCTGGAGCCGTCGGCGCCGTTGATGTCGAAGTTCCTGCCCACGCGGGAGGTGTCGAACGAGGAGTTCGTGATGACGATGTTCTCGTAGCGCGGGTAGATGTCGGTGTGGTTCTGGATGGTGATGGCGCGGCCGCCGCCCTGGAAGCCCAGGGAGTTGAAGTTGTTGAACGTGTAGTTCTTCAGCTGGTAGCCGTGGGCCTCATGGCCGAGGCGGATGCCGTTGCCGGCCGCCACGGACCATCCGAGCGTGTTGTTGAGGGTGATGTCGTGGCTGTCGGCGTCGTCCCAGTCGTCGTTGTCGACGCCATGGGAGGCGACGAACGCGTCGTAGGCGCCGACGGAGTCGTCGTAGCCCTGGATGTTGGGGTTGGAGCCGTTGAAGCCGAACATCTTGTTGTAGAGGTCGGGCTTGTCGTACTGGTACCAGCGGCCGGGGTTGTAGTGGCCGGAGGCGAAGGTGTCGTCGTTGCCGAGCGTGAGCGCGCCGTTGACGGTGAGGTTCTGGCCGGAGGCGAAGTCCATGCCGTCGCCCCAGGGCATGCCGTACGGGGTGAGGCCCTTGATGTTGTTGAACGTCACGTTCTTGGCGGTGTGCGTCTCCCAGTTCCACTGCTTGGCGCCGCGCATGTACGTGTCGTTGAAGGTGATGTCGCTGGAGTGGACGACCATGACGCCGGCCTGGTGCTGGCTCATGTAGGCGTCGTTCCTGTCGCCGGAGGCGCCCTTGTTGCGGCCGGAGTAGTTCTTCACGCCGTTGCCGTCGTAGATGCCGCGGCCGGAGATCTCGATGTTCTTGGAGTTCCAGATGCCGATGGCGGGCTCCTGGGCCTCACGGTAGGCCTGCACGCGGTTGAGCATGAGCGCGCCGTCTTCGGTGTAGATCTTGAGCGTGCCGCCCTTGACCTTGCTGCCGTCGACGCCGTTGACGTCGAGGCCGCCCCAGGTGTAGGTGCCGTCGGGGAGGTACAGGGTGTTGAGGGTGGCGCCCTTGTTCTCGATGAAGTCGAAGGCAGCCTGCAGCGCGTAGGTGGAGTCGTCGGCGCTCATCTTACGCTGGTTCGGGTAGGCGACGTCGACGGTGGAGGCGTCGACGATCTTGCCTTCGGAGGTGACGCCCTTGGCGGTCTGTCCTCCGATTTCGGTGCCTTTGCCGTCGTTCCACAGCGAGGTGTGGTGGGAGGCGATGGCCTCCTGCTTCTTCACGGTGGTCTTGCCGTCGGGCAGTTTCGTCCCGGCGTCCGATTCGAGGTACTTCTTGGCGAAGGTCTGGAAGTTGACGACGCCGGTGGTCTCGTTGTAGCCCCACGCCTTCTCGTCGGCGGAGGAGCCAGCGGCGGCGTCCGGCTTGGCGGCGTCCTCTTCGAGCGGGTCGTTGATGACGGCGAGGTACGGCTTGCCGTCCTTGTTGGTGGCGTCGCCGTTGATCATGACGATGACGTAGTTGAGGGACTGCTCCATCTGGAAGGTCAGCGTGTGCTTGTCCGGGCTGACGGTGTACTTGCCCTCGTAGTAGTGCTCGGGGTAGATGTGGACGGTGTTGATCTCCACGTTCGGCAGGGTGACTTCGAGCTTCGGCGTGCGCGAGTTGGAGGCGAAGCGCGCGATGTCGAAGTGGTAGCCGGCGTCCGAGCCGGGGTAGTTCGCTGCGGCGTTGTATTGCACCGTCTCCACGTCCGTGCCGTTCGCCTTGACCTGGTACTTGGTCGAGGCCACGTCCGGCGTGGCGGTCTTGTCGCCGAGCACGTCGGTGCCGGCGCCGGTGGCCGCGTAGGTGTGGATCGTGCCGTTGTCCGTGTAGTCCGCTTCATCGGCCACTGCGGTCGATGCGGCGAACGGCACGATGGTCAGCATCATCGCCGCGCCGGCGATGGCGGCCATCACCTTGCGCAGGGCTCCTCCGCCCGCGCTCGGTGTGGGTTCAGCATGAAGTCGCTTCATTGCTGTCCTTCCTTCCTTGGAATCTCCTATCGATTCCGTTTGCTCCCGATTCCCGATCACTACGGTTCGTGACCGATCATCAGCAATCATCATACATGATTTTGTAAGCGCTTATAACTTTGATTCTCCAGCGTGTCTAAGCGCTTACGGTGTGGCGCGTTCCACCGGGCCGCCTATCATGTGATGTGATACGTAACATCCCTTCACCGGCCATCGCGCGAGGTCGCCCCTTGCCGTGAGACCGCGACCGACCAGCACACAGGACCGGACCACCATGACCACGACATCGCACGCCACCACCACGGACGCCGAAACGACCGCCGCCACGGCCGGAAAGCCGGCGGACGCCGGTGACGCACGTGCGCCACGGCAGGAGCGCCCGGCGCACGACGCATCGGACGCCACGGCGACGCCCACGGCCGCACCGCAGGCGTCGGCCGTCGCACCGCCGCAGGACAAGCCCAAGGCGACCATCTACGACGTGGCCGAACGCGCCGGCGTCTCCTACGCCACCGTCTCCCGCTACCTCAACGGGCATCCCAACGTCGCCGCCAAAACCGCGGCCCGCATCGACAAGGCCATCGCGGAGACCGACTACACGCCCAGCGCCAACGCGCGCTCGCTCGCGCAGCAGCGCACCCACCTCATCGCGCTCATCATCCACGGACAATCGCAGGACATCCTCACCGACCCCAACATCCTCCAGATCATGGCCAGCGCCAACGCACGCGTCACCGAGGAGGGCTGGCAACTCGTCACCCTCATGAGCGAGAACGACACGTCCACGCAGAACATCGCGCGCATGGTGGCCGGCGGATTCGCCGACGGCTACCTGCTGTTCACGCTCGAACGCCACGACCCCATCCTCGACGTGTTCGCGAAGCGCCCCATCCCCGCCGCCATCTCCGGCACCGGATTCAAGGAGGTCATGCCCTGCCCGTCCGTGGACGTGGACAACCTCGGCGCGATGAGCGGGCTCGTGCGCCACGTGCTCATGCCGGACGGGCACACACTCGAACGCCGCCACCCCGCCTACATCTGCGGCCCCATGAACATGCCCGGCGCACCGGAGCGCATGGCCGCGTTCGTCAACGTCACCAACGAACTGCTGCCCACCGGCGAGGACCATCCGGTGAGCTACGTGGACGACTGGAAGACCGCCTCCGGCGCCGCCGTGGTGCACGGCTGGCACGAGGACGGCACGCTCGAAGGGCTCGACGCCATCGTGTGCGCCAACGACACGCTCGCCGTGGGCGTCATCGAGGAGCTGCACCGTCTGGGCCGCGCCGTGCCGCGCGACGTGGCCGTCTCCGGCTTCGACAACAGCGTCGCCGCCACGTCCATCACGCCGGCGCTCACCACCGTGGACCAGCACATGGAGCTCCGCGGCCGCGTGATGGCGCAGATCGTCATCGACGCCATCAACGGCATCCGCTCCCCGCACACCGTGTACGTGGACACCGACCTGGTGGTGCGCCAGTCGGCGTGAGGACGTGTGGGGCGGCCTAAGGCGCGCGTGGAATGGCGCGCGCCGGACGGCGTACGCATCGCGCACATCGCACGCATCGCGCAACGACAGTGAGGCCCGGAATCCCATCGGATTCCGGGCCTCACTGCGTCATCGGACGTCACGCGTCGTCATCGGCCATCGCCGGTCACGCGCGCCGCGTCACAGGTGGCGCGTCACGCGTGCCGCCGCGCGACATGGCGTCCCTCCCTCCTGCGGGAGGCCGTCAGCACCGCGCCCACGCCGGCGAGCATGACCGCCGCGAGGATGAGCGGCGTCACCGCGGCGCCCGTCCTGGAGAGCGGCGTGACGATCCGCACGCGGTAGGTCACATCGACGGTGATGCCGTCCTTCAGCGTGTAGCGCACGGTGAAGGAGTCGTCACCCGCCTTGGCGCCGGCTTTGTAGGCGATGGCGCCGTGACGGAACGTGACCGTACCGAGCGTGGGCGCCTTGGTCACCTCGCGGGCCGTGTAGCCGGAGACGCTCTTCGGTTCGGCGAGGGTGGCCGTCTTGCCGGGTTCGACGTCCGCCGGGTCGAGGGTGACCGTCTGTCCGGGCTTGGACGGGTTGTCCGGGTTGTCCGGGTTGTCCGTACCCGGCTTGTCCGGGTCGGTCGTGCCGGGCTTGTCGGGGTCGGGCTTATCCGGGTCCACCGTGCCTTCGGCGGCGGTGGTCGCCTTGACCTCGGCCGGGTCGGAGGAGACGCCGAGCGTGTCGACGGCGGTCACCTGGAACGTGTACTCGGTGCCGGCGGTCAGGCCGGTGGCCGTGTATGCGGTGGTGGTGCCGTCCACTTCGGCGACCTGCCTGCCGTCGACGCTCACCACGTACTTGGAGATGCCCGCCTCGGAGACGGAGGCGTTCCAGGTGAGCTTGACCGAGGTCTTGCCCACTTCGGCGGCGGCCAGGTCGGCCGGCGCGGTCGGCGCGGCGATCGCGCCTTCGCCGATGGTGTAGGTCATGCCGGCCTTGGTGGCGAACACGACCAGCTTGGCGCCGGCCTCGTTCTCGACGACCTTGGACTTGACCGGCTTGCCGTCGCCGTCGCGCACCACCACGGCGGAGGCGTCGCCCTTGGTGAGCTTGACCGCGGCCTGGTTGCCCTTGTTGGAGACGAGCGTGACCGTGGTGGTCTTCCCGTCCTTCCAGGAGGCGTTCACGGTGAAGTTGCCACGGGCCACCAGTCCGTCCACCGAACCGGTCGCCCAGCTGGACGGCAGGGCCGGCAGGATGTTCGTGTAGTTCGCGTACTTCGTGCCGTCCTTCGCGGTGAACGTGGAGTTGGACTGCAGGAGCATCTCGTCCACGCCGGCCGTGTAGCCGAAGTTGCCGTCGATCTGGAACGGCGGGTGCGCGTCGAACAGGTTCGCGTACATGCCTTCGGAGATGAGCTCGCCGAGGATCTTGTACGCGCGGTCGCCGTCGCCGGTGCGCGCCCACGCGTTGATGCGCTGCGCACGGCCCCAGCCGGTGGCCACGTCGCCGCGATCGTTCATCGAGACCTTGGCGGCCTCCATGTACTCCGGGTCGTCGATGGTGATGAGGTCGCCGGGGTAGAGGCCCAGCAGGTGGGACATGTGGCGGTGGTTCTGCTGGTAGCCTTGGATGGCGTTGCCGTCCTTGTCCTTGCCCAGCGCACCTTCGTTGTACCATTCCTTGATCTGGCCGCTGTCGCCGATCTCGATGGGCTTCAGGAGGCTCTTGGCGCAGCTCCAGGAGCGGTTGGCGTTCTTGTCGGTGAAGTTGCCGTCGTCATCCTTGGCCCAGTTGGAGGTGGCGCATCCCTTGAGGTCGCCGACGAGCTTCTCGTCCTTGCCGAGCGTCTCGGCGGATTCGATGGCGTCGTTGAGCATCTGCCACACCAGCGAGCTCTCGTAGGTGTTGCCGTCGGTGCCCTGCGGACCCTGTTCCGGCGAGTAGGCCACGCCGGTGGTGAGGCGGGTCTTGCCGTCCTTGTCCTTCAGGTACGCCTCGTGCAGCATGGAGTTCACGTAGAAGTTCGATTCCTCCTTGAGCAGCGGGTAGATGTCCTTTTCAAGGGAGGCCTTGTCGCCCGTGTACTCGTATTCCTCGTACACGTTCTGCAGCAGCCACGGCATGACGGCCGGCGACCAGCCCCACGAGAAGGCGGCGCCCGGCGTGGTCCAGCCGAAGGGCGTGTTCTCCGTGTGCACCATGAATCCGTTGCCTTCGCCGATGGCGGTTCCGGCCTTGGTTTCGGCGCCCGCGTAGATCTTCGCGGTCACGCGCCCCGGTTCGACGAGTCCCTTGGCGTAGGCGATGAGCGGCGTGGCCGATTCGGCGAGGTTGCTCGAATAGGTGGGCCAGTAGTTCATCTGCAGGTTCACGTTGAGGTGGAAGTCGGAGTTCCACGGGTTGTTGCCGCTCTGGTAGGCCTTGTCGGCGCCGCGCGCGGCCCACAGGCCCTGCAGGTTGCTGGGCAGCTGGCTGTTCTCGCGGGAGGAGCCGATGGTCAGGTAGCGGCCGTACTGGTACAGCAGCGTCTCGAGTTCGCGCTTCTGCGCATCGGTGGCGGAGCCGTCGGTGTACTTGGCGAGCAGCTGGTCGGTGGGCTCGTCCTGGATGGCCTGGCCGAGGTTCAGCTTCACGCGGTCGTACAGGGCGGCGTGGTCCTTGACGGATGCGTCCTTGACCTTGCCGTAGCCCTTGTTCGCTGCCTTCGTGACGGTTTCGGCCACTCGCTTGGCGAGCGCTTCGGCCGTCTCTCCGGTGCGGTACGTCGGGTAGACCTGCTTGTAGTCGGTGGCCGCCGCGATGTACAGGGTCACGGTGGAGGCGCCGGAGATCTTCAGGGAGGCGTTGTCGTCGCCGGCGGCGACGGAGCCGTCCTCGAGCACGGCCTTGATCTGCGAGTCGTAGCGCAGGCCGTTGTTCTTCAGCGCACCGGACGTGGTGAGCGTATCGCCCTTGACGACGGTCTTCTCGCCGTCCTTGGTGACGTTCTTGTACGTCGGCATCGAGACGTTGAGGTTGAGCTTGCCCGCCTCGCTGGCCTTGAGGCGCACGACCATCACGTTGTCCGGGTTGGAGGCGAGATATTCGCGCGTGTAGGTGACGCCGTCGTGCTTGAACGTCACGTCGGCCTTGCCCTTGGAGAGGTTGAGGTCGCGCTTGTAGTCCGAGTACTGTGCGTCGTCGCCAAAGCCGTAGTCGATGGTCAGGTCGCCCCAGGTCTGATAGCCGCCGTGGGCCGCATCGTCGGTGCCGCCGACGAGGCCGTTGACCTCGCCTTGGCTGAGCGTGCCGCCCTGCTGCAGCTTCTTGTTGAGGTCGCGCAGCGTCTGGCCGTTCTTGCCCTTGGACTCGATGTTGCCGCCGTTGTAGTTCGCGGAGGAACCGGGACCGCCGGTCCACAGCGTCTCCTCGTTGAAGACGACGTGCTCCTTGCCGACCTCGCCGTAGATGGTGCCGCCGATGCGGCCGTTGCCGATGGGCAGCGTGGTCTGCTGCCACACCTGGTCGGTGTCGCAGTTCGCCAAGAAGCACCAGCTGAAGCCGTGGCCGCCGGTGAGCTGGCGGAGACCGGTCTTGGAGGCGGGCTGGTTGTACCAGAGCAGGTCGTCCTTGGAGGTGTCGCCGTCGTCGCCACCGGTGGCGTCGGAGACCACGTACACGGTGAAGGTGGTGGTGTAGTCGCCGTAACGGACGGTGATGACGTGCGCGCCCACGCCGTTGGTGTCGAAGTCGGCGCCTTCCAGCGTGTAGTCGCCGCTGTTCAGCGGCACCTTGGTGCCGTCGGACATCGTCTTGACGACGACGAGGCCGTCGGCGGAGAACTGTTCGTTCTTGCCGAACTCGTACTTCGTCTTGGTGGGCTGCTTGTCCACCGCGATGCCGGTGACGTAGACGTAGTCGTCGCCTTCGTCAGGCACGGTGAAGGTCAGCGTGGCGGTCTTCGGATCGGCGGCGCTGAGCTTCTCGGTGACGGTCAGCGTGTAGACGCCGGCCTTGGCGAAGTGGCCGCCGTCGACGAGCGCCGGCGTGATCTCGTAGCCGTACTGATCGGCGGCGAGCGTCTTCTCGGTGCCGTCGGAGTAGACGGCCTTGACGGTCATGCCGGCGGCGTCGAAGACGTCGCCCTTCTTGTAGTCGGTCTTGGCGGGCGCGGTGACGGCGAGGCCGGCGAGCGCGACGCCGGGCTCGGTCTTGCGGTCCACGGTGACGGTCATCACCGGGGCCATGTCGGCCTTGGCGTTGGTCATGCCACCTGCGGCGCCTTCGGAGCTGACGAAGCGCACGTCGGCGTGCTTCGTCTCGCCCATGGCGAGGGTGACGGAGGTCTTGCCGGCGGCGATTGCCTGCGTCACGATGTCGGTGACGTCGACGCTCACCTTGGTGCCGGTGACCTGCATGTCCTTGTCGTTGCCGGCGAGCTTGTAGCCGCCGAGTGCGAACGGTTCGGATTCGGCGACGACCGCGCCTTCCGCGGTGGCGTCGAAGTCGGGCCGGTTGGCCCAGGTCGCGTTCTCCACGGTGCAGGAGTCGCCGTTGGTGCACTTGGCCTCGTCCACTGCGGTGAGCTTGATGGTGTCGGTGTCCGTGGCGGCGAAGTCGCCCTTGTAGCCGATGTAGGTCAGCTCAAGCTTGGCGGACTTGGGCGCGTTGCCCTGGTACTTCGTGAGGTCGAAGCGCAGGAGGCCCATCTTCGCGTCGGTGCCGTCGTTCGTGTCGGTGGACTTGAAGCCTTCGCCGAGCGATTCGTAGCCGGCGGGCAGCATCGCGCCCACGTAGGTCTTGCCGGAGAAGTTCTGCGTCTTCTCGGTCTTCCACGCCTGCAGCGTCGAGTCGGCGGCGACGTTCACGGTCTCCTCGGCTTGGGCGGAGTCGTCGGCGGTACCGATGACCGCTTCCCTGCTGAGGGCGTCGCCGGAGGCGGCGTCGACCACCTGGATGGTGGCGTAGAGGCCTTCGGCGCTGTCGACGGGTACGGTCACGTCGGCCGTCTGCGTGACGCCGGACGCGACGAACGCGCTGGCGGCGCCGGTGGAGACGACGGAATCGTCGGCGGACTTGCGCACGGTGAGCACGACCTTCGCATTGACGGCCTTGTCGCCGGCGTTGGCGAGGCGGACGGCCGCACGGTACGGGGTGCCGCCGCGCAATTGCGCGGTCAGGCCGGCGAACCGCACGCCGAGCGCGGAGCCGGAGGCGGTGATGGAGCGCAGCGCGCCGAGGAGACGTACGTCGCCCCAATCCGCGGTGGAGGTGGAGGGCGCGTTCGAGGTGGAGAACTCGATCTTCTTCGCGGTGCTCACGGACACGTCGAACGCGGCCTTCTGACCGGCGGAGAGCTGCTGCTCCCAGACGGTCACGCCGTCGGCCTTGATGGTGAACGTGGCGGAGCCGGAGGTGACGGAGGAGTCGAGTCCGGCGACGCCGAGCACGCGGCTGTACTTGCCGTCGGCCTTGACCTCGGTGACGGCGTTGGCCTGCTGCGCGACGCCCTTGGCATAGTTCGCGCCGCCGATCGTCACCTGCTTGCCGCCGGAGACGAGGTCGGTGAGGTAGGCGCCGTCCTCGGCGTACTGCGGGGCCTGGGCCTGGTCGTTGCCGTACACTTCGAGCTCGTTGAGGAACGCGTGCTCGCCGGCCGGCACGTCGGTGAACTCCACCTTGACGGCGCCGGCGTACAGGCCACCGACGTTCTCTTCGGCGGGACGGGACGCGACGGTGTCGGCGGTGTACGAGGAGACCTTCACCCATTCGCCCTTGTCGTTCTGCACGGACAGGGTGTACGGGTACGGGGTCTTGTCACCGAAGCCGAGGCGGATCTTGTACACGTACTGGGCGAATTCGGTGGACAGGACGAACGCCTGGCCGGAGCCGGCATCGCCCGCGATCCACTGGGTGTTCTCGTCGCCGTCGGCGCCGAGCGCGCCCTCATGGCCGCTCTGGGAGCTGGTCGGGCTGGTGGGGCGGTCGAGCGCCTTGTTGGTGTCGCCGTAGGCCATCGGCTCGGGGATCTTCAGGCCCGCGGTGGCCCATTGGCCGGCCTCGTAGAAGTTCTTCGGCTCGCTACCTTCGTTGCCGCCCGTGGTGTCCTTGGTGACGATCTGGAACGTGGCGTCCGGCAGGCCTTCCGCGGAGGCGGTCAGCGTGGTGGTGCCGGAGTAGTAGGAGCGGAATTCGATGGCGGCCTTGCCGTCCTTCATCGAGACGTTCTTGGTGAACTTGTAGGTCTTGCCGCCGGCAAGCACGCCGGGGCCGTCGGTGACCTTGAGGGTCACCTCGCGGTTGTCGGAGACCCAGTCGCCGTTCGCGTCCTTCATGGTGACGATGATCTGCGCGTCGGTCTTGCCGTCGTTGGTCAGTGTCTTGGGGGAGTCGGCGGATGCGGTGACGTCCATGTGCGTGGCGGTGCCGGACTTGGAGACTTCCGGCTTGCTGCCGTCGCCTTGGTGTTCGCGGTACCAGTACCAGAGGTTCTTCGGCAGACGGAAGTAGTCGATCATGCCCATCTTGGCGAGGTCCTTGCCGCCGACGGTGCCGTGGTCGAAGCCGGCCCACAGGGCAAGGCCCGCACTGTTTTGGGTGAGCGTGTAGTTGCCGTCGTTGTCCTTGTCGAGTTCGCCGTACACGGACGTGCCGGCCTTGTACTGGGCCTTGTCGTTGACGACGGCGCCGGGACGGTCGATGACGGGGGAGCCGTATTCGGCGACCATGTTCGGCATCCACGTGTTCGGGCATTGGCCGCCGCCGCAGATGCGGCCGCCGTCGCCGTTGTAGCCGGCGATGTCGGCCACGGAGAGCTGGTCGTAGCCTTGGCGCTGCGCGCCGCCCATGCCGGTCTTGCGGGTCGGGTCGAGCTGGTGGGCAAGGTTGCGTTCCTTGTTCACGAGCGCTTTAGCGCGGTTCTGCGTGGCGTCGGAGGTGAAGAACACCTCGTTGCCGGCGGACCAGCTGATCACGGACGGGGAGTTGCGGTTCTCGAGGATCATCTCCTGCATGGCGTCGAGCACGCTCTGGTCGAAGGAGTCCTGGTCGGCGGCGTTCTGCGGGTAGGCGTCGCGCAGCCAGTCGCTGGCCTGGCCGGACGGGTCGTCGTTCTTGCCGGCCTGTCCGCCCATGCCCCAGAACACGTTCTCGGACCAGTACAGGATGCCGAGCTCGTCGCATGCCTGGGCGAAGGCGACGTCGTGCGGGTAGTGGGAACCGCGGATGAAGTTCATGCCGGCTTCCTTGATCATCTTCACGTCGCGGTAGAGGCCCGCGTCAGTGACGGCGTTGGCCCAGCCGCCGTGGTCCTGATGCACGTTGGCGCCATTGAGCAGTGTCTTCTTGCCGTTGAGGTAGAAGCCGTCGTTCTTCCATTGCGCGGTGCGGAAGCCGAAGCTGGTCTCGTAGGCGTCGACGGTGGCGGCGTCGCCGAGCTTCTCGTCATCGCCTGCGACCACGGTGGTCTTCACGGTGTACAGGTTCGGGTTCTTGGTGTCCCATAGGGCGAGGCCGGTGTACATCTTCCCGGTGTCGCCGAGTCCGCCGCTGACCGCGTCGATGGTGGCGGTCTTGCCGGCCTCGACCTTGGTCACCTTGGAGTAGAAGGCGTCCTGACCGTCCTTGGTCGCGATGGTCTTGCCCTTGGCGTCCACGAGCTCCTGCTTGACCTGCACGTACTGGTCCTTGGCGGTGGAGTTGGTCACGTCGGTGGCGACGTCCAGGTTGGAGCGTTTCGCCTCGAGGTTGGCGGCGAGCGCGTCGTCGCTCGGGTATTGGGCGAAGTCGATATTCTCGGCGCCGGAGTCGAACTCGGGGTTGGTGAGGGCCGGCGCGGTGACGAACGTGCCGTAGCGGGCCACATGCACGGGGGAGGTGAGACGCAGGTACACGTCGCGGTAGATGCCGCCGCTGAACTGGTGGTCGCCGGCGCGTGGGGTGAGGTCCTGCTGCCAGATGTTGTTGACGCGCACGGCGATCTCGTTCGTACCCGCCTTGAGGTGCTTGGTGAGGTCGTAGGCGAAGCCGGAGTAGCCGCCTTCGTGCGTGCCGATCTTCTCGCCGTTGACGTACACGTCGGCGACTTGGAACACGCCTTCGAACTCGATTTCGACCCGGCGGCCGTCCGCCAGCCAGTCATTGGTCACTTGGAACGCCTTGCGGTACCACCCGTAGCCCACGTACCAGTTCTGGCCGCCGTTATCGCCGCCCACCTCGTAGGGCATGTCGAAGTCGTGCGGCAGGGCCACGTCGGTCCATTCGGAGTCGTCGTATCCGGAGGCCTGCGCGCCGGTGACGTCCTGACGGATGAACTTCCATCCGCGGTTGAAGTTGACCTGGCTGCGCAGGCCCTTCTGCGAGGCGTATTTCTCGACGGATGCGGCCGGCTGCGTGGAGGCGTCCGTCTGCGCCGCGGTGGCGGAGCTTGCCGCGAACGGCATGAGCGTGAGCGCCATGCCCGCGGCGATGACGGCCGCGACGGCGCGGCTCGCCAGTTTCCCGATGGGTATCTTCTTCATTGGAGTGCTTTCTGCTGGATGCGGGGAGGCGGCTCATCGGATGCGTCGCCTTTGGGTGGTGATGGCTGTTCGGTTATGGGGTTACGGGGAGCGGCGGTGCCGGCCAGGAGAGGACCGGCGCCGCCGTAGGGAGCGCCGCACGCCCCGTGAAGGAAGGAGGAGAGGCATGCGGCGGAAGGATGTCACCGATCGCGCTTGGCGCCAAGGAGGAGGACGGTGCCTACGGTCAGCAACACGATTGCGATGGCCGCCGGAATCAGCGCCGCACTGCCTGTCTTGGACAATGCCGTGGCGTTGGAACCATTGGCGGGCTTGAGGTCGCCGCCGTGCTCACCCTTGCCGTCACCGGCGTCGGGGTTGTCCGGGGTCGACGGGTTGGTTCCGGGGTCGGCCTTCTTGAGACCGTCCTTCGCCTTGGCAAGCGACTCATATGCGGCGTCGACCTGCGCCTGGGTTGCGTTCTTGTCCTCGGACACCGCCTTGGCGGCGTCGTATGCGGCCTTGAACGTGCTCCATGTATCGGAGGTGTAGTCGTTCCGGTCGAGGTCGGCGGCGTCCGCGAGGGCCTTGTCCAAGTCGGTCTTGTCGACTTCGACCGGAGTGACGGGCTTGGGCCTCACCGTGACCGTACGGGTCACCGTGGCGGTGTTGCCGGCCTTGTCAGCGACGGTGTAGGTCAGTTCGTAGGTTCCGGCCTTGGAAGTATCGACCGTTCCCGTGACCGTGATGTCCTTGGTCAGGTTGCCGTCGACGTCGTCCTTGGCGCTGACGCCGGCCTTCGGATCGAATGCCGCGCCGTAGTCGAGGGTCACGTCGTCCGCGCCGGAGATGACCGGGGCCGTGGTGTCCTTGGGTGCCGCCTCGTCGCTGGACAGGTCGACGCCGGTGTAGGTCACCTTGGCACCGTCCTGGCCGTTGTTGGCGGAGGTGAGCACGCCCACGTCGAGGCCGTCGGAGTCGGCGCCCTTGACGTCCACGGTGCCGATACTGACGAATGTGCCGTCGGCGTTCCGGTAGAAGCCTTCGAACGTATCAGCGTCCACTCGGGTCACACGGATGGTCACCGGGGTGCCGTCGGCAACGGTCGAGGCGGTCACCGACTTGTTCTTGTCCGCATCGGCGGTCTCCCAGTCGATGTAGCCGTTGCCGTCGGTGTCGTTCTGCCAGAACAGGCCGTTCTGGCTCAGGATGAGCATGGCGTAGCCCTTGGCGGAGTTCTGACCGCTGGCGGACAGGTCGTTGCGCACCACGATGCCGGCGCGGGCGTCGGAGTTGCCGCCGGCCTCGAAGCCGGAGACGGTGGCGGTGAGCGATTCACCGGTCTTGAGCGCATCGGCGCGGTAGGCCAGACTGTACTCGTTCTTGCTGGTCCAGGCACCGCCGTTCGCACCGTCGGCGATGGTGAATCCGTAGTCCTTGGCTGTGGTGGAGGTCTGGCAGATCGTGCCGGCGTTCGCGCCGAACGTGCCGGACTTCCACGGATCCTTGGCGGCCGGGCAGTTCGGGTCCTCCACGGTGATCTCACGGGTGAACGTGCGTCCGGGGTAGAAGGCGTCGTCGCCGGCGAGCGTGCCGGTGACGGTCACCTTGCCCGACTTGGACGTGTCGACGTCGGACCAGGTGACGGCCACCTGCGCGGCCTTGCCGTCGCCGTCCTTCACGCTGACCTCGGCGGGCAGCTTGGCGGACGCGTCCTCGCCGGCGGCCAGGGAGCCGAGGTCGGCGAGACCGTCATCGGTCACCGTCCAGTAGGTGACGGCGGTCTTGGATCCGCCGTGGGACTGCCAGTAGGAGGCGTCCCATCCCTTGGACCACTTGCCGTTGTCCTGGGCGGCCGGGTTGCGCATCTCCAGCCTGCCGTTCTCGCCGAAGGTGAGCGGCAGCCACACGTAGGTGGAGTCGCCGAGCGTCGAGCCGTCGTCGTTGTTCTTGGCGTACCAGCGGTCTCCCATGTAGACGTACCGGCCCTTGGAGGCGTCGAGCGCGAGCACGTTGGTGGACTGCGAGCCGAACGTGGTGGAGTTGGTATCGCCGTAGGCGAGCCAGCCGTCGGTGCCTTCCGGCACCTTCTGGGTCTGGATCCACGTGTTCTCGTAGCCGTCGGTCTTGTCGACGCCGCGCGTCCAGTCGCCGAGCATGGAGTCGGCCGTGTAGTAGGTGGCCTGGTTCGGAGCCCAGCCGGTGGCGGCGGAGGCGACGATGTAGTACCTGCCGTTCGTTTCGAAGACGGCCGGGGCCTCGATCATCAGGTTCTTCTTGATGAGCTTGTAGTCCTGGCCCTCCACGAGCACGCCGGCGCCGGAGTCGCCGTCCTTCTCGTCGTAGACGAGCGGGTACTTGCCGTCGGACGAGTATTCGAAGTCGAATGGGGCCGTGGTGGTGGTCTTCACCGTGTTGGTGTAGGTGTCATCCAGCTTGGCCACGTACAGCGTCCAGTTGCCTTCGGAGGAGTACACGAGGTAGGCGTCGCCGTTGGAGTCCTTGAAGACGGTCATGTCGCGGGACATGCCGGCTTCGGTGTCGCTGCGGCGGTCCCAGCGGTTCGGCAGACGGTACGCACCGACCAGCTTGAACGGTCCGGCCGGGGAGTCAGCCACGGCCACGCCGGCCATGGCGCGGTCGTAAGTGCCGCCGCCGACCTTGGTGCTGCCGTCGGCGTGCCACCACATCACGTACTTGCCGGTCTTCTCGTTGTGGATCACCTTCGGGCGTTCGATGATGGCGGTGGTGTCGTCCGCCGTGCCGTCGCCGTTCTGGTCCGGATCCATGTTGAGGTAGTAGAAGATCTTCCTGGCCTTGTCCGTGTTCACGGTGCCGTCGGTGTTCTTCAGGTCATAGACCTTGTCGAAGTAGGCGAAGTCGTCGTTGGACGTGTCGGTGAACTGGGCGAGGCGGGTCGCGGAGCGCAAGGCCAGCCCTTGGTCCTCCCAGTTCTTCGTGTCGTAGGACTTGTAGACGTGGACGCCCGGGCTCTTGTAGTAGCCGTTGGAGCGGTCCTCGCCGTACCACCAGTACACGGTGACGTCCTTGCCGTCCTTCTTCTCGGTGGTGGTCATGATCTGGCCGCCGTGCGCCTGGATGTGGTTGCCCTTGTCGTCGGTCCACTGCGGCTGGAAGTAGCCGGCGTTGCTCAGGTTCGCGTCGAACAGGGTCGGATCGGCGATGCCTTGGTACTTGGTGTAGGTGACCGGCTTGTTCACGGCCGGCTTGAGCTGCCAGGCCTGTCCGTCGCCTTCGGTGGAGCGCCATGCGATCACCGAGGTGCCGGCCGTGGTGCCGCCTCCGTTGACGTCGAGCGTCTTGACGGCCTTCTTGTTGAGGAAGCTGAAGTGCTTGCCGTCCTTCGAGTTGAGGATCCATACGGCCGAGGAATCGTTCTTGGCGGTCTCGACGGTCAGGGTGTCACTCAGCGTGATGGCGCCGGAGTCGTCGCTCAGCGGGTCGCCGCCGGAGACGGTCACGACCTTGCCGTCGGCGTTGGTGATGACGTACGCGCGGTCGGCGGGTCGGGTCTTGAAGACGTCGTCGGTGACTTCGGTGAGGGTGAAGGTCTGGGTCTTCTTCTTGTCCGCGGCACTGGCCGTGTTCTGGATGGTGGCGGTGCCGTTCGCATCGATGTTGAGCGCTTTGCCGCTCTGCTTGCCGATGAGCTGGTATTGCGCCCCGCTGGCGATCTGCGCGGCGTCGGCGGAGACGCCGGAGACGCCGGTCACGACGATGGTGGTCACGGAGTTGGCCGGCACGTCGACGGTGACGGACTTGTCGTCCGCGTCGACGGCCGCGTTGTCCTTGTCGTCATGCTTGAGCGTGTTGGCGGTCGGGTCTCCGCTGGTCTTGTCGGCAGCGGTGGTCACGTAGGTCTTGGCCACGGCGTCCTTGGCGACGTCCGCGAAGCCGCTCAGATCGATGGTCTGGCTGCGTTCGGCGCCGGAGTTGGTGATGACCAGGCGGAGGCTCTTGTCGGAGGAGCGCACGGCCGCGGTGGCGTCGGTGCTGTCGGTGGCGATGACGTGGTCGCCGGCCTGGATGAAGTGCGTGTAGTTCTTGAGCACGTTGAACTTGGAGTTGGTCTGCGTGGTGCAGGCGGGCACGTTGTCCGCGACCTTGCCGTCGGCGTTGACGCCGCCGTACAGGTTGTTCACGCGACGGGTGGAGGCGAAGACCTTGTCGCCGTTCTCCTTGGTGTAGACCTGGCAGTCGAAGTCGATGTAGACGGAGCCCCAGTTGAGGTTCTCTCCGCCGTGGGCCGCGTCCTGCTCCATGTTGTAGTAGTCCTCGACGGGCTGCCACAGCACCCACGAGTTCGGCTCGTACTGGCGCATCTGGGAGTTGAGGTTCTTGGCGAAGTTCATGCCGTTCTTGAAGTTGTACGGGTCGAAGCCGGAACCGGAGTAGTCGCCCTCGTACTCGCTCATCATGAGCGGCTTGTCGTTGGTCTTGGCCACGTCGCGGATCCAGGGGGCGTAGCTCTGGTCGCCGTAGCCGTGCGTGTTGAACTGGCCGAGCGCCTCATCCCAGTTGGATACGTTCTGCGCGTAACCATTGCCGCTGTTGTTGGAGCCGGTGTAGTCGAAGCGGAACGTGCCGGAGCTGGAGGCGTCCATCGCGGAGACCACCTGCTTGCCGTCCTTGGTGGCGGTCAGTCCCTGGGCGTCGAGCGCCTCGCGCAGCGCCTTGATGAGGCGGGTCTGCTGGTCGGGCTTGACGGACATGCCCTCCTGGCGGGCGCTGGGCTTGCCGTCCTTGTTGTTGGTCACCCAGCAGTTGGTGCAGTCGTTGGGTTCGTTGAGCGGCTCGATGGTGTCGGGCGTGATGTCGTACGTGTCCTTGAGGTACTTGGTCACGTGGGCCAGATATTTGGCGAATTTGACGGTGGCGTTGTTCGCGGCGTCGGCGTCCTCGGTGCCGTCGCCGGCGAGCTGGTCGTCGGTGCTGCCCGCCCAATGCCCGGAGACGTAGCCGGAGTTGGTCATGAAGTAGGGCGCGGAGTTGGAGAAGAACTCCCAGTTCTTCACCTGCTTGTTCTTCTGCAGCTTCTCGAGCCACCAACGTTGGGAGGCGTCGGCGTCGTAGTCGTAGTCGTCCGCGTTGTCCGGGTCCCACTGCTTGAGGATCGTGGACTTGTTGGCGAGCGTGGTGGAGGCGCCGCCGTAGAGCGTGTCGCTGTGGCCGTCGCCTTCGGGGTTGGCCTTCCACCATCCTTCGACCGCAGCGCCCGGGCGCAGGTAGTCGGTCACGTCGGAGGCGTTGCCGCCGCCGATGTTGTAGCGGACGGATTGCAGGTCGAGGCCGTCCTCGCTGAACAGCAGGTCATAGAAGTCGTCGGCGAGCTGCTGCGCGTACGCGTTGTCACTCAATGCGTAATGCCCGGCCGCGTTCGCGTACCAGGCGAGTGAGGTGCCCCATCCTTTGAAGGTGTCCGATTGGTACCACGGGTTGGGCGTGATGGTCTGCGTTTCCGCGGCCGTGGCGGTGCCGGGCACCGCGAACGCCAGCAGCGTCGCGGCCCCCACGGCTCCGGCTGCGAGTTTCCTGATGATCCTCATTCCTGTTTCTCCTTCACTGCTGCGCCATTGCTGCTAACGCAAACATTTTTGCGACCAGGAACCCCTCCTGGAGAAACACGCAAGCCCCGCCGCCTCTCCGCGGCGAACCCTCACTCTCCACAACCGTTAGGTTACCGGTTACACACCACAGTATAACGCATATATAACCGGTTACACAAATTCTTCTTCCCAGAGATTCGCCGCCTACCACAAAACGATTCCGTCAGTCTTTGGACCATGCCTGTCCGGTACCGAAACCACGACCCAGCGCCGGACATGAAAAACCGCACCTGGCAATCGGAATCGAATCGAATCGATTCCGGTCGTCAGGTGCGGTCGGTCGATACATGAGGCGCATCATCGGGGCGCCGGACAATCCGGAGGAACCCCGACGGGGATTCCGGAACCGTCCGGAATCCCCTCACGGTCAGCCGCGGCGCCTGTTGAGCAGCAGCACGCCACCGGCGAGCACCAGCAGCACAGCCGCTCCGGCCACCAGCTCGATGGCGGAACCGGTCTTGGACAGGCCGTTCACGCCCTTGCCGGACGACGGACGCTTCGCGTCCGTACCGGAACCGTCGGCTCCATCGGAACCGTGGCCGTCGTCCGGAGTGCCGGGCTCGGTGGAGTTCTTCTGCAGCCCCTCACGGGCGGTATTCAGCTCCTTGAGCGCGGCGTTCACTTCGTCCTGGGTGGCATCGGTCTTCGTGAGCACGCCCTGGGCCTTGACCAGCGCCTGCTGGAACGCGTCCCAGGACTTCTGGGTGTAGCCTTCCTGCTTGAGCGTCTCGGACAGCTTGACCTCGTCGTTCAAGCCATCCTTGTTCACGGGCGCAGGGGCGACCGTCAACGTGAAGTCCGTGGAAGCGGTCGCCTTGTCCGCATCGGTCAACGTCACGGTGACCTTGTAGGTGCCGGCGGCGATGCCCTTGGCGAAGTCGAGACGGTTGGTCTTGTCGTTCCACGTGATCTTGCCGTCGGCGGTCTGGCCGTCGACCGTGATGTCCAGCGGGTCGGCGCCGGCCACGGTGAACACGTCGGAGGACGCCGCATCGCCTTCGGTGATGGTCTGGGCCTCGGGACCGGAGATGGAGGTCGGAGAGACCTCGGTGACTTCGACCACCGGAGCCATGTCCTCGGTGGCGTTGGCGAGCTTGTCCGAGGTGGCGCCCTCGGTGCTCACGAAGCGGACCTCGCCGGCGCCGGTGTTGTCGATGGCCAGCGTGAGCGTCGTCTCGCCGGCGGCCTTGGCGGCCTTCACCAGCGAGGTGATGTCCACGGCGATCTTGCGCCCGTCGATGCCGGTGCCCTTGACGTTGTCCTCGGAGCCTTCCGGCACGACGGTGTCTCCGAGGTCGAATTCGGCGGAGGACGCCGTGTCCTCGTCCTTGTCGGACAGCGTGGGCTGGGTCTTCCACGTCACGGTGGCCGGGTCGGCGGTGGTAGTGGCCTTGGTGACCTTGATCCGTCCGTTGCCGGAGGCGCCGGTACGGTGGCCGATGTAGGTCAGGGACAGGCTGGCGGTGTCGTTGTCACCGAGATCGCCGATCTTGCTCAGGTCGACGGTCACGTAGCCGCGCTTGATGTCGCCGCTGGCGCCGCTGACCCTGATGGTGCGTCCGGTGCCGTAGTTCACGCTCTGGTCACCGCTCCACGAGCCGACCCACGTATCGCCGGCGAGCGAACCCTCGACGGGTGTGAGCACGGCGTTGGACGGCTGCACGGCGATGGTGACCGTACGGGAGACGGGCGCGTAGTCGCCGGCCTGCGCACCGGTGTCGGCCGCGGTGAACGTGACGGCGAACTTCTTGCCGATCTGTTCGGAGCCGGGCTTCCAGAAGAACTCGCCGGTGGCGGGGTCGAAGGTCGCATCCGTGGGCAGGGTGTCCTTGTCCACGCCGAGCACGACCGAATCACCCTCGTCGGGGTCGGTGGCCTTGACGGTGAATCCGAGCACGTTGTTCGCCTTCGCCGTGATCGCGTCGGACTGCGGCTCGCTGATGGTGGGCAACGAGTTGCTCCTGACGTTCTGCGTCTTGCCGTCCTTGTCGGTGTAGGTGTAGACGGTGTTCGCGATGTTCGAGGTGCTCAGCTGGAACTGGTTGGTGTATTCGACCAGCTTGTCGTTGATGTGGATGTCGTTGAGGTTGAGGTTCGTGACGTAGTCGATGTTGCCGACGCTGTCCTTGTTGAACCACACATTGTCGAGCGTGAGCGTGCCGATGGGGTTGCGCTTGTACGTGTAGTCCTCGTACTTCCCGTTCGGGTTCTTCTTGTATCCGTTGTACTGCTGGTCGTAGGCACTGACCGTCTGGTCGTTGCCCTGACCTCCCTGGATGCTGAAGTTCTTGGTGATGCGGGAGGTGTCGAACGAGGAGTTCTTCACCGTGATGGTGTCGTACTGCGGGTAGGTGTCGGTGTGGTTCTGGATGGACAGACCGAGCGTCTGCACGCCGAGCGAGTTCAGGTTGTCGAACGAGTAGTTCTTCATCGCGTGGCCGTGCGTCTCGTGGCCCATGCGGATGCCGTTGCCCGGTCCGACGGTCCAGTTGAGCGTGTTGTTCACGGAGATGGCGTCGGAGTCCTCGGTATCCCACTCGTCATTGTCGATGCCGCCGAGGGACTTGACCACGGCGTCATACCCGGCCGCCGCGTTGACGTAACCTTGCAGATCCGGGGAGTCCGTGTTGAACTTGTGCTGCTTGTTGTACAGATCGGGCTTGTCGGGCGCGAACCAGCGGCCGGGGTTGTAGTGGCCGGAGGCGAAGGCGTCGTCGTTGCCGAGCGTGATCACGCCGTTGACGGTGACGTTCTGGCCGGAGGCCAGGTCGGTGCCGTCGCCCCACGGCAGCGGGTACGGGGTGAGGCCCTTGATGTTGTTGAACGTCACGTCCTTGGCGGTGTGCGTCTCCCAGTTCCACTGCTTGGATTCGCGCATGTACGTGTCGTTGAACGTGATGTCGCTGGATTGGACGACCATGACGCCGCCGGTGTGCTGGCTCATGAAGGCGTCATGCTTGTCGCCGGTGCTGCGCCAGTTGTAGTTGTCGATGCCGTTGGCATCGAACATGCCGCGGCCGGAGATCTCGATGTCCTTCGAGCCCCACAGGCCGATGGCCGGCTCCTGCGCCTCGGCGTACGGCTGCACGTGGTTCTTGAGCAGCGCGCCTTCGTCCACGTAGACGTGGAGCTTGCCGCCGACGAGCTTGGAGCCGTCGAAATCGACGATCTTCAGGCCGCCGTAGATGTAGGTGCCCGCCGGGAAGTACAGGGTGTTGTACTTGGCGGGATTGTCCTGGATCTCCTTGAGCGCGGCCTCGAGCGCGTAGGTGGCGTCGTCGTCGCTCATGCGGCGCTGGTTCGGGTAGAACACGTTTGCGCCCGGATCGACGATCTTGCCTTCGGACGGGGCGAGCTTGGCGTCGATGATCTGCTTCTGCGCATCGACGTTGCCCAACGTCTTGCTCGGCAGGTCGAGGATGCTCTGCGGTACGCCCTGCTTGGCGTTGGACTCGTTCTCGGCGGTCAGACGCTCCTGCTGTTCCTCCTGCACCGGATGCTCGGCGATGTAGTTCTTGGCGAACTCCTGGAAGTTGAGCACGTTGGAACCGGTCATGTCCGGCTTGGTCTCGACCGGGTCGTTGATAATCGCCAGGTACGGCTGTCCGGCCTTGTTGGACTGTTCGGCGTCGGGATTGATCATCACGATCACGGAGTTGAGGTTCGCATCCTTGCTCATCTTGAAGGTGAGCGTGTGCTTGTCAGGGCTGATCTGCGCGGTCTGGCCGTAGTAGCGGGTCGGCTGGATCTGGTAGGTGTCGATTTCCTCGTTCGGCACGGTCACGGAGATGACCGGCGTGCGGGAGCTGGATTCGAAGCGGGCGATGTCATACCAGTGGGCGCCGCTCTCCTTGCCGGTCTCGTCGTATTTGATGACGTCGACGGGCGTGCCGTTCACCTTCAACGTGTATTTGTCGGACTTCACGTCCGGCGACGTCGCCGCGTCGCCCTTGGCGTTCACGCCGGCACCGGTCGCCGCGTAGGTCCGTACCGTGCCGGAGTCCGTGGGAGTCTCGTCGGCGTGGGCGACGTTCGCCATGAACGGCGTCATCGTCACGCTCATCGCGGCCGCGGCGATTGCGGCCAGAGCCGTCCTCCGCCAGCGTCCCGGAGTCCCCTTCGCGGTTCTTCGTCCCTGATTCTCCATTGCGCTCCTTCGCTTTGCGTTCCATCGTCACAATCCGCCGGCCTTCTCCAATCCGGATGAAGGACAACACTACTGTAATCGGTTACAGGACGTAAGTATATTAATATGTTACCGGTTACGCAACTGATACCATGTGTTTTCGACCGAACCGGATACCATGGCACGCGAAGACGATTCATTCCAGAGGTTCACATGACAGCAGCATCAGTTCCTGAACAACGGCCGCAACGCGCCACCATGGCCGACGTCGCGGCGGCCGCAGGTGTCACCAAGACGACCGTCTCCCGGTACCTCAACAAGCACGGCTACGTCTCCAAGACCACGGCGAACAGAATCGCCAAGGCCATGAAGGACCTCGATTTCACCCCCAACCGCATGGCGCGCTCATTGGCCAGACAGCACACGAACGTCATCATCTACGTCATCCACGGCGACCTGATGAGCGTGGCGCTCGATCCGGGTCTGAACACCCACTACGCCGCGGCCGGTGCCGAATTGGCGCGGCATGGCTACCAAATCCTGTCGATGACCGTCAACGACGACATCGCCATACGCCAGCTGCAGCGCATGCTGGACGAGGGATTCGCCGACGGCTACCTGTTCTCCCCGAACCATGACGACGACCCCATCCTGAGCCTGTTCGCCGGCAGCAACGTCCCCATGGTGACCGCCGGCGACTGGGCGATGAACGCCCCCTCCATACGGGCCGTCAACAGCGACAACCACACGGCCATGCGAACACTCACCGAACACATGCTCCACCGCGGCCACCGGCGCATCCTCTATATCTCCGGTCCGACGGACAACAGCTTCTCGCAGGACAGAATCGGAGGATTTCTGGAGACGATGCACGCAGCCGACGCGGAATCCCACGTGCTGCATGCGGCGGGATGGCGCGCCGAGGACGGGCTTGCCCTCTGGCCGCAGGTGGAGCCGCTCCTGTCCGGCATCGATGCAGTCATCGCCACCAACGACGTCATGGCCGCCGGCCTCATCCAACGCATCCAGTCCACTGGTTTCGCCGTGCCCGGCGACATCGCCGTCGCGGGGTTCGACAACACGGCCATCGCGTCCGCGAACTCCCCGTCGATCACCACCATCGATCAGCATCTCGATCGGCACGGCACGGTGATGGCGGACACCCTGCTGTCCCTCATCGAAGGCAACCCTCCGGCGAACGGCACCATCTACGTTCCCACCGAACTGGTTGTGCGCGAATCGGCGTGAGGGGCATGCGCCCCGCATGGAGAGTCGCGTGCCGATCGACACACACGGCGTACGCCGTCACACGGCGTACAGCTCGTCCGTTGAGACGAACCGCATGCGGTCATCGTCCGTATAGCGGGACCGCGCGGCCTCGCCGACGGCGTTTCTGGAGAACAGCGTGAACCATGCTTTGTCCGCCGGATAGCCACGTACCAGACCCGCACGCTGCCTCAGCTTCCCGATGGCTTCCGTCTCGTTGAACGAGCCACGCCATTTGCACTCGCCGAGCAGCAGATCCTTGCCGAGCGGATCGGCGGCGACCACATCGATGTCCGTCTGTTCGCGGGCGACGGGATCGTTGCCCCACCACTTGCCGAATCGCGTGGCGATGAACGGCAATTCACCTGCGGCGTTGGCGCGCATCAGCCATTGCAGGCAGATCGTTTCGAACTGTTGGCCGACATAGGTGTCGAACGCCGGACCGAACGCAAGACGACGCGCGACGGCCTCGCTGACGTTGCCTTCCAAGATGCTCATGTTGCGTCCCACGAAACGGAACCAGTAGGCGAAGAACGGATCGCCGACCACATACATGCCCTTGCGCGACTTGGCGGGATCGTCGCCGAACGGGACCTTCCGTTCGATCAGACGCAGATCGATCAATGTCTTCAGGTATGCCCCGATCGAATCGGGCTCGACGCCGGCATGTTCGGCGATAAGCTTCGGAGCCGTATTGCCTCCTGCGATGGACTGCAATATCGAGTAATACAGCGCCGGCTCCCGGAGTTCCTGACGCAGCAGCATCATGGGTTCCTCGCGCAATACGCCGAGACCGTCGAACATCAGACGAAGCACGTTGGACTCGAAACCGTCGGACTCACGGATGCGCGCCAGATAATACGGCGTGCCGCCGAAGGTCGCATAGTATCGGACCTTGTCCTGCGCATCCGCATTGGGCAGGAATTTCGCCGCATCCGCATAATCGAACGGCAACAGCCGGATCTGTGCGGTACGGCGCCCATACAACGGGCTTTTACGCCCCAGCACATCGTTCTCCATGAATCCCTCGTTGCTGCCGGAGAGAATCATCGTCACCTTGGTGGCAAGGAACCCATGGTCGATCGCGATCTGGAGCATGGAAGGCAACGCCGGTTCCGCAGCGGCCGCATAGGGGAACTCGTCAAACACGAACACCATATGTTCGCCGGTCCGGGACGCCTGTTCGGCGACGAAGGACAGCGCGTCCGACCATCCGCCGAACGCCGGCGTGGAATCCGGCATGCCGAAGAACGAGAACACCGCTCTGGAGAAATCCGCGAGGTTCATCTTGGCGCTCTGCTGCACCGCGGTGAAGTACAACACGCGTTTGTCTTTGACGAACTCGTCGATCAGCGTCGTCTTCCCCACACGTCGCCTGCCGTACAGCACCACCATTTCGAACGAGTCGCTGGAGAACAATCGCTCCAGCACCTGCAACTCGTGCTCACGCGCCACGAACATCACACGCCTCCTGTTCCCCTTCACCAACCATGCATAGTAAGAGTATCACGATTAAGGTAATCGTGATTACCTTAATTACGATTACCTTAAGGAACGGATTGGGCTCCTTCGGACGATGGACGACGCCCCGCATGGAACGAGCGGAACACTGGAAACACCACATGAAAAAGCCGCAGCCCCCGGGAAGGCGGGGGCTGCGGCCGATGAGGAGGAAACACAGAGGAAGAGAGGGAATCGGCGGCCGGACGCTTCCGGAAGAGCTGTCGCGGCCGGCCGCCGAAGATCGGTTCGGACCGGAATCAGATCACTCGACGGTGAAGCCCTGGTCCTTGCCGTACTTGACGAGGGAGTCCTGGAAGTCGGAGATGGACTTGGAGAGCTTCTCCTCGCCGCGGTAGGCCTTGCCGGCGTAGTCGCCGAAGGTGTTCTGGACCTGGCTCCAGAAGGGCAGGAACTGGAAGTCGCCGATCTTCTGGCCGGCGGCCTCGGCGAGCACCTTGTTGTACTCCTGTCCGCCGAAGTACTCGGTGAGCTTGTCGTTGCCCTTGAGGAAGTCGTCGGACTTCAGGGTGTCGTTGTCGGCCGGGAAGGCGCCGGCGTCCACACGGGTCTTGATGCCTTCCTTGTCGTGGCAGCAGTACTCCATGAACTTCCACGCGGCGTCCTGGTTGGCGCCGCCCTTCGGCATGACGAGCGAGGAACCGCCGTTCTCGGAGTTGACATTGCCGCCCTCGGTCCACTGCGGGACGGTGGCGATGCGGAACTTGCCGGAGGCATCGGGCGCGCCGGAGAGCAGGTTGTTCGGCATCCATGCGCCGATGACCAGCGAGGCGATGGTGCCGTCGTTGAGGCCCTTGTTCCATTCGTCGGACCAGGAGGTGACCTTGGTGTTGATGAGGCCCTCGTCCAGCATCTTCTGCCAGTAGTCGACGACCTTCTGGGTGCCCTCGTCCTTGGTGAGGTTGATGGAGACCTTCTCGCCGTCCACCTTGAACGGGGTGCCGCCGGCCTGCGCGATGAGGGACATGAACGTGGTGGACTGGCTGTTGTCGCCGGCGTCCGAGGTGATGTAGTAGTCGTCGCCGAGGGCGTGGATCTTCTTGGCGGCCTCGTAGAACTCGTCCCACGTCTTCGGGGCTTCGGTCACGCCGGCCTTGTCGAAGACCTCCTTGTTGTAGAACAGGGCGTTCGGGCCGGAATCGATGGGCAGGCCGTAGGTCTTGCCGTTGACCTGCACGCCCTTCCACGTGCCCTCCTGGTAGAAGGACTCGTAGCCGGAGGCACGGCTGGAGAGGTCCTCGATGCCGTCGGACAGCGCGAACTGGGTGACGGAGTGGTATTCCATCTGGGCGATGTCCGGAGCGCCCTTGCCGGCGGCGATGGCGTTGTTCAGCGCGACCTGGGTCTGCGCGGAGGTGCCGACGTTGTTCACCTTGACGGTGATGTCCGGGTTCTCCTGCATGAACTTCTTGGCCACGTCCTTGAGGGTGGAGTCCCAGCCCCACACGGTGAGGGTGGTCTTGCCGCCGTCCGATGCGGAACCGCCGGAGGCGTTGTCCGAACCGCATGCCGCGACGGACACCAGCATGGCGGCCGCGCCGACCAGCGCCACCGTCTTCTTGATGGAAAGCATCATGGCTTCTTCTTGCCTTTCTCTTCGTTGAGGCCTTCGGCCACCGCACTTCTGTGACCGGTTACATTTGTAGTATAGTCCTATCTGTAAGTGCTTACAATCCGCGTGTCGCACCGGAAATCGCCGATGGCGGCAACTACGCTCGGAACCGGCACAGCACCCGTCATCGAAAGACAAGGAAGCAGCCATGACCACCACACACGCACCATCCGACGCGCCACGCACCGACGCACCGCACGCACCATCCAACGCACCACGCACCGACGCACCGCACGCACCATCGCATACGTCGTCAGCCATGCACGCATCACACGCCACCCCGCACACCGCACCGGACACCATCGTCACCATCCCCACCACACCCGTGGCGGACGTGCCGCCGCGCCTGTTCGGATCCTTCGTCGAGCATCTGGGCCGCTGCGTGTACGGCGGCATCTACGAGCCGGACCACCCGAGCGCGGACGCGGACGGCTTCCGCACCGACGTGCTCGACCTCGTCAGGGAGCTCGGCGTGACCTGCGTGCGCTACCCGGGCGGCAACTTCGTCTCCAACTACGACTGGGAGGACGGCACCGGCCCGCGCGAACAGCGCCCCGTGCGCCGCGACCTCGCCTGGCACCAGACCGAGACCAACGAGATGGGCATCGACGACTTCCACCGCTGGAGCCGAAAAGCCGGCACCGAGATCATGCTCGCCGTCAACATGGGCACACGCGGCCTCAAGGCCGCGCTCGACGAGCTTGAATACGTCAACGGCGCCCCCGGCACCACATGGGCCGACAAACGCGTCGCCAACGGCATCCCCGAGCCGATGGACATCCGCATGTGGTGCATCGGCAACGAGATGGACGGCCCTTGGCAGGTGGGGCACATGACCGCGGACGAGTACGCGACGGCCGTGGAGAAGACCGCGCACGCGATGAAGCTCGCCGAGTCGGGCCTCGAACTCGTGGCATGCGGATCCTCCAGCGCGCACATGCCCACGTTCGGCACGTGGGAGCGCACCGTGCTCACGCGCGCCTACGAGTATCTGAGCTTCGTCTCCGCGCACGCCTACTACTTCGATCACGGCCACAAGACCCGCGACCGCGCGGACATGCGCGAGTTCCTCGCCTCCGCGGAGGACATGACCACGTTCGTCGCCACGGTGGCCGCCTGCGCCGACGAGGCGCGCGAGGCGAACCACGGCGACCACGACATCGCGCTCTCGTTCGACGAGTGGGGCGTGTGGTATTCGGACAAGTGGAACGAGCAGGAGGCCGCGTGGAAGGCCGCCGCGTCGGAGGGCCTGCACCACGAGCCGTGGCCGAAGGCACCGCACCTGCTGGAGGACGTGTACACCGCGGCCGACGCGGTGGTCGAAGGCTCGCTGATGATCACGCTCCTCAAGCACTGCGACCGCGTGCGCTCCGCCTCCCGCGCCCAGCTCGTCAACGTCATCGCGCCGATCGTGGCCGAACCGGACGGCGGTCCCGCGTGGCGTCAGACCACGTTCTACCCGTTCGCCGAGGCCGCGCATCACGCGCGCGGCGACGCCTACGCGCCCGCAATCGACGGGCCGTCCATCCATACCGCAACGTACGGCGACGTACCGGCGGTCGACGCCGTCGTCACCTGGGACGCCGACGCGCGCGAGGGCCTCGTCCTCGCCGTGAACCGCGACCTCGACGCCGCGCACGACGTCGCCGTCGACCTTGCGTCGCTTGCGTCGACGTCCGACGGGTCCGGCACGTCCGGCACGTCCGACGGGTCCGGCACGTCCGGCACGTCCGACGGGTCCGGCACGTCCGGCACGTCCGACGGGTCCGGCACGTCCGGCACGTCCGACGGGTCCGGCACGTCCGGCACGTCCGACGACGACGCGACGGGCCGCGTCGTCACCACGGCGCACCTGCTGCACGACGACGACATCTACCGCACCAACACGGCCGATGACCCCGACGCCGTCACGCCGCGACCGCTCGAGACGTCCGTCGACGACGCCGGCCGCGTGACCGCGTCCCTGCCGCCGGTGAGCTGGGCCGCCATCCGATTCACCATGTGAATCGCCTCGGGCGGAAGGGCGCGACGGACGAGTCCCGTCGCGTCGACGGCCCCGCACGAACGGATTCCGGACAACCGTCCTCCGCACACGGCCCCATACAACAGGAGAGGGCCGGGCTTCCAAACGGAAGCCCGGCCCGAGAAGGAGATACGGAAGAAGTCTTGCGTTGTCGCGGGAGAAGAACCGGCCGGATGGTCACGCGCGGGAAGGAGATCGCCACGCCCGATCATCCGGACCGGACATCATGCGGGGATCAGCCCTCCTTGACGGTGAAGCCCTGATCTTTGCCGTACTTGACCAAGGAATCCTGGAAGGCGGCGAGGCCCTTCATCAGCGTGGTGGACTTGTCGGTGTAGGCCTTGCCCACGTAGTCGCCGTAGGTGGTGTTGGCCTGGCCGGAGAACGGCAGGAAGTCGAAGCTGTTGGTCACCTGGCTGGCGGCCTCGGCGAGCACCTTGTTGTATTCCTGTCCGCCGAAGTAGTCGGTGATCTCCTGGAAGCCCTTGAGGAACTCGTCGGACTTCAGGGATTCCTGATCGGCCGGGAAGGCGCCGCCGTCGGTGCGGATCTTGATGCCTTCCTTGTCGTGGTTGACGAAGTCGATGAACTTGAAGGCGGCGTCGGCGTTCTTGGAGGCCTTGGTGATGGCCAGCGCGGAACCACCGTTCTCACCGTTGTTCGGCTTGGAGGCGTCCCAGTTCGGCTGCAGGGCCACGCGCATGTTGCCCTTGGCGCCGGCGGAGTTGGAGACCAGGTTGGCCGGCATCCAGGCGCCTTCGAAGATGGAGGCGATGGTGCCGTCGGCGATGCCGCGGTTCCACTCGTCGGCCCAGGTGGCGACCTTCGTGTTGATGAGGTCCTCGTCGATCATCTTCTGCCAGAATTCGGCGACGGTCTTGACCTCCGGATCGGACTTGAAGTTGATGGTGACGTTCTCGCCGTCGGTCTTGTACGGCTGGGCGCCGGCCTGCCACAGGAAGGCGGTCATGACCTTGATGTCGCCGGTGTCGGCGGTGATGTAGTAGCTGTCGCCGAGGGCGCGGATCTTCTTGGCGTCCTGGTAGTACTCGTCCCACGTCTTCGGGGCCTCGGTGATGCCGGCCTTGTCGAAGGTGGCCTTGTTGTAGAACATGGCCTGCGGGCCGGAATCCATCGGCAGCGCGTAGACGCCGTCGCCCACGTTCACGGAGCTCCAGGTGCCCGGGGTGTAGAACTTGTCGTAGCCGGAGGTCCTGTCCTTGATGTTGAGCAGGTTCTCCTGGCCGATGACGTACTGCGGGATGGACATGTACTCGATCTGGACGACGTCCGGGATGCCGCTGCCGGCCTGGATGGCGTTGTTCAGCGAGGTGACCGTGGTGTCCGCCTTGCCGGTGTTGTTGAAGTCGACCTTGATGTTCGGGTACTTCTTCTCGAACGCCTTGATGACCGGCTTGAGCGTGGGCTCCCAGGCCCAGAGGTTCAGCGTGACGTTACCATTCGCATCGCCGTTGCTCGCAGTGGACGATCCGCATGCGGCCATGGATGCGATCATCGCGGCGGCACCGACCAGCGCCACCGTCTTCTTCATCGAGAACTTCATGTCTCTTGCCTTTCTCTTCCTTGAGGCTTTCGGCCAACACACCTTGTGACCGGTTACAGAAAACACTATACACTGGTGTGTGACCGGTCACAACCGCGTGTCGCACACCGAAGGGCACGAAGGCGGACAACGAGGACGCGCACGCGTCACACGGAACGTGACCGACGGACAGCACGGCATCGGGCGCCGACGCGACGAAGCGCCCCGAGGAAACGCAAGAGGACGGCGAACATGACGGCATCGCATACGATGGCATACATGGCAACGGCACCGAAGAAGGCAACGATCCGAGACGTGGCGAAACTGGCCGGCGTCTCATACGGCACGGTCTCCCGCTACCTCAACGGCAGCGAACACGTCTCCCGGGACGCGTCGAAGCGCATCGCCGCCGCCATCAAACAAGCCAGATACACGCCGAACAACGCGGCGCGATCCCTCGCCCAACAACGCACCCTCACCGTCGCACTCATCATCCAGGTCGAATCCAACGAGACCATGGTCCAATCCAGCGTCTCCGAGGCGATGGTCGGCGCCAACCAGGTGCTCGGCGACGCCGGATACCAGATGGTCACCCTCATCGCCAACAGCAGCGAATCCACCAGACGCATCGCACAACTCGTCAACAGCGACTTCGCCGACGGCTACCTGCTGTTCTCCCTGAGCGAGGACGACAGCCTCGCCAAGACGTTCCTCGCCACCGCACGGCCCGTCGTCCGATCCGAAGTGAGCGACCGCGGCGACCTGCCGTACCCCGCCATCGACTTCGAGAACCGGGAAGGGCAACGGGCCATCACCCGCTACCTCCTCGACAAGGGACACTCCGACCTCGTCTACATCTGCGGCCCCGGCTACTCGCCGTCCGCGCTCAACCGACTCGACGGGTTCAAGGACGCCGTCGGGGACGGCTACGACGAACGCCGCGTCTACTACGCCGACGACTGGGAGATCACCAGCGGCGAAATGGCCGCCGTGGAATACCAGCCGATGCTCGACCACATCGACGGATTCGTCTGCGCCAACGACAACATCGCCATCGGCGTCATCAACCAGCTCACCCGGTTCGGCAAACGCGTGCCGGAGGACATCGCCGTCACCGGCTTCGACGATTCGCCGCTGGCCGTGCTCTCCAACCCGAAACTCACCACCGTGCGACAGGACTCGCAGCTCCACGGACGGGCCATGTCGGAGACGCTGCTGCGCATGCTGCGCGGCGAGGACGTGGAATCGTACTATGTGGAGCTGCTGCCAACGTCCATCGTGGAGCGGCAGTCCGCCTGAGGTGGGGGAGCGGGACGGCTCGGCGGAGGAGCGGGACGGCTCGGGGCCGTTTGTCGCGGGAACAAAGCCGCCACCGCGACAAACGGACACTCAGAGTGAGCCGGAGGCCGATTGTCGCGACAGCAATCCCGCCACCGCGGCAATCGGCCGTCAAGCATTAGCCAACGGCCGATAATCGCGGAAGCAGAGTCTCCACCGCGACAAACGGACGCCCAACACCACCAAGAGGCCGAATATCGCAGAGACGGACACCACACCGCGAACATCGACCGCTAAGAGTCACCCAGAGGCCGATAGCCGCGGAAACAGAGCCGATATCGCGACAAACGGACACTCAGCACCACTCAGCGGCCTATAGTCGCGACAACAACCCCACCACCGCGATTTCCGGACGCTGGAAGTCATCTGGAGGCCGATAGCCGCGGGAACAGGGCCCCTATCGCGATTATCGGCCGCCAGGCACCACCCGGAGGCCGAATGCCGCGGAGGATAGACCTCACCGCGATTATCGGCCGCCAGGCACCTTGACGGAACATCAGTCGGAGACACGACGAACGACGACGACCTGACTATTCCCTGAAGGTTATAGAATATTCTGTAAGCGGTTACAGCCAAGTTGGCCACCGGATGTCATCCGAGTTGCCGACCGCTTGCCTCTCCCACGAAAGGACCATCATCATGACCACTCGATACGGCTCGTTCCTGCCGCACGACAGCAACGGCGACGTCGCCCAGCTGCACGGCATCGGCGTCCAGCGATTCGGCGACCTTTGGTACGCCTACGGCGAGAACAAAGTGAACGGCAACCTGTTCCAAGGCATCCACTGCTACACCACCACGGACTTCACCACATGGGACGCGCACGGCATCGTGCTCGACGTGCAGGAGGACGGTTCCGCCCTGGCCGCGGACCGCATCGGCGAACGTCCCAAGGTGCTGCACTGCCCGAAGACCGGCCAGTACGTGATGCTCATCCACGCCGAAAGCCCCGACTACGGCTACGCACACATCGGCGTGGCCGTGGCAGATAATCCGCTCGGCCCCTTCGCCTTCCAGACCACCATCACCTGGCGCGGCTACCTGAGTCGCGACATCGGCGTCTTCCAGGACGAGGACGGCACCGGCTACGTGATCTCCGAGGACCGCGACCACGGCACACACATCTACCGCCTGTCCGACGACTATCTCACCCTCGTGGAAGACGTGGCGTGCGAACGCGCCACCGACTACCCGTACGGTCTGGAATCGCCCACCATCGTCAAGAAAGACGGTCTGTACTACTGGTTCGGTTCACGTCTGACCGGCTGGTTCACCAACGACAACATGTACTCCACCGCCACCGATCTGCACGGCCCGTGGAGCGAATGGCACGCCTTCGCGCCGACCGGCACGCAAACCTACGATTCCCAGGTGGACATCGTGATTCCGCTGGACGACGACCCGTTCCACAGTGACCGGTTCCTGTTCATCGGCGACCGTTGGTACAAGAACGACCTCGGCAACTCGCCGATCGTACAGCTGCCGATCAGCATCGACGGCGGCATCGCCTCCATGCGGTGGGACGACTCCTACGAGGGTTCCACGCATCGCGAGATCCCCGATGATCATGAGCCGATCACCGACCCGCACGCCTATATCTCGTGATTGAGTGACCGGATAGGGGAGTGCCGCGAATATCGGCCGCCGAGAATAATCCAGCGGCCGAATATCGCGACGGCAGCCCCGTCACCGCGATTATCGGCCGATACGAGGAAGGCCGGTCGATGGACGTCATGCCCATCGACCGGCCTTCGCTCCGTATTCGGTTATGGTCATGCCCCGGTCGTGCCCTGCGGCCGCCGAAGCGCGCCGGTCATTCCTTGACGGCGCCGGCGGCGAGGCCGGACTGCCAGTACTTCTGCAGGCACAGGAACGCGATGACCAACGGGATGATCGTGATCAGCGAACCCGTGATGACCAGGTTCTGGATCGCCTGGCCGCCAGCAGTCGAGGCCTGGTCCTTCCACTGGTTCAGGCCGATGGTCAGCGGATACCAGTCCGCGTCCTTCAACATGATCAGGGGCAGGAAGTAGTTGTTCCACGTCGCCACGATCGTGAACAACGCCGTCGTCACGATACCCGGCGCCAGCAGAGGCAGGCTGATCGTCCAGAACGTGCGGAACTCGCTCGCACCATCCACCCTGGCGGCCTCCAGGAGCTCGGTCGGCACGGCCTGCTCGCTGAAGATCCACATCAGGTACAGGCCGAACGGGCTGATCAGGCTCGGGATGATCATGGCCCACGGCGTGTTCGTCAGGCCCAGCTTCGCGAACAGGAGGAACTGCGGGACCGCCAAAGCGATGCCCGGCACCGAAATCGAGCCGATGATGACCGCGAACACGGCCTTACGCCCGGGGAACCGGAACTTCGCCAACGCGTACCCGCCCATGATCGCCAGCAGGGTCGCGCCGCCCGCGCCCACCACCACGTACAGGATCGTGTTGATGAGCCAGCGGCCGAAGATCCCGTCCTGGTACGTGAACACGGTCACGATGTTGTCCCACAAGGCGAACGAACGGCCGAACCCGAGACCGAACGTGGACGTGAAGTCCGCCTGCGTCTTCGTCGCGTTGATCATGAGATACACGAACGGGAACAGGCAGTACACCGCGAAGACCGCGCACACGACCGTCATCCACGTACTGCGGCGCGGATTGTTCACGTTCGCGAACCCGGACTTCTCCGCCCTGCGGCGCTCCGCCGCCTCGTCCTTGGCGACCCGCTTCTGACGCGCCCTCTCCGCCCGCCTGGCGGCCCTCTCCTGCTCGCGCAGCGACTGCGCGGAAGTGGTTGCAGCACTCATGTTCACAGCTCCTTACCCATCGACACCGTCATCGAAACCAACAGCACGAGACCCGTCACTTCATCTGCTCCTTCATGCTGTTCAGCTGCACCGCGTACGCGATCGCCATCGTGATCACCGCCATCACGATCGCCAACGCCGCAGCATAATTGCTCTGGTTACCACTGAACGACAGGTTGTACGCGTACATGTTCGGCGTGTAGTACGTCGTGATCGCATTGCCCGGCACCATGTTCTGCAGAATGCTCGGCTCGTTGAACAGCTGGAACGAGCCGATGATCGAGAAGATCACCGTGATCGCCAACGAACCCTTGAGCTCCGGCAGCTTGATCGACTTCACGATCTGCCACTCCGACGCGCCGTCGATCGACGCCGCCTCATACAAGGAATGCGGGATCGTCGACAACGACGAATAGAAGATCAGCATGTTGTAGCCCGTGAACTCCCACGTGTTGATGTTCCCGATCGACGCCAACAGCACGTTCGGGGCGAACATGTCCAAATGAGTGCCCAACGCGCCGTTCAGGGAGCCCACCAGACCATACTTCGCGCCATACACGAAACCCCAGATCAACGTGGACACCACCGCCGGCACCGCATACGGCAGGAACGTCGAGATACGGAAGAACTTCGTGCCATGCAGCTTCATCGAATCCAACGCCAACGCCATCGCCGCCGCCAGGAACAACATGATCGGCACCTGCACAACAGTGAACAACGCCACACGACCCACCGACGACCAGAACTGCTGATCCCCAAGCAGACGCGCGTAGTTCTCCACACCAACGAACCGCGTACCACCGATCATCTGCTTCTTGAAGAAACTGATATAGATCGCGTACACGATCGGGATGATGAACACGAACACGAACACCACCGCGAACGGCCACATGAACTTCCAACCACGCCAATCCGCCTTATGCCTATTCACCTGCGGCGTTGCGGAATGGCGGGAGGACACGGCTGCGACATCGGCTGAAGCCATATCGACCCTCTCCTTCGAAGGTATACATCTTGTTTTATCCTGTCGGACCGTCCGACCGGTCACACTGAACAGTATAGCACTATTGTGACCGGTTACATGCACAAAACAGCACATTCTTCGAATTTTTTCTGCCACAACATCCGTCAAAACGCACACATCGGCGTCAAATCCCCGAATCAGCCGCACGCCGACGGCAACAACCGTCCGCCTCTCCGGCGTGCCGCACCCCAATCGCACCCCGCCGCGCCCAATCGCATGGCGATCACATACCCATCCGACGTCATCGACCGCCCATCGCCCGGCAAGCGAACATCAACCGCACAACCAACCGCACGCCGCACGCACACACACAACCGCACACACACAACCAACCGCACACACACAACCAACCGCACATACGACAAAGGCCCGCCGAAGCGGGCCTTGTGAACGTCGTACGCCATCCGGAACAACCGGACGGCACAACCTGACGGAACAGAAACCGTCGACCGACCGGCACAGCCGGACGGGCCGGCCGGAACGGCGAGCGGAACGATCAGTCGTCG
Source organism: Bifidobacterium sp. CP2 (assembly GCF_018555635.1). NCBI lineage: Bacteria > Bacillati > Actinomycetota > Actinomycetes > Bifidobacteriales > Bifidobacteriaceae > Bifidobacterium > Bifidobacterium sp. CP2. The sequence continues at coordinate 50,458 of NZ_JAFEJX010000008.1, forward strand.
CCGAGTGTGATGTGGATGCCGCCGACCAAGGCGCTCACCACGTTGTAGATGGCCGCGATGATCACCGCAAGCAGGGTGAACAGCACCACGCCGACGATCGCCAGGATCGTCACCACGGACAGCACCGTGGGCAGGGAGAAGATGCTCGCCATGTCGAAGCCGCCGGCGTCGAGGCCGGTGGAGGAGACGATGTCCGTCATCTGGCCGAACACGCCGACCGCGTTGAGCAGCACCCAGACGAGGGCCGCGGCGACGATCTGGATGATCGCGCCGGCGATCGACATCATGAAGGACACCTTCGCCACGCTCCACACGTTGAGGCGGGTGAGCGAAAGGTTCATACGACGGGCGCGCGGGGTGCCGCGGCGCTTTGCCGGACGCACCGGCACGCCGGAGCCGACCTTCTCGTCCGATTCATGCACGTGCGTGCGGGAATCGCCGGCCAGCGGCGCGTTGGACACGGAGCGGGCCACGCGCGGGGCGCGGCGTTCGCCGTTCTCCTCGGCGGCGGACGCGACGGACTCGACGGGTGCGACGGGCTCAGGGCGTTCCGGCAGGCTCACCTCGGGCGCGTTCTCCTCATGCTGCTCTTCGTTGTTCATCTTGCTCCTTCACGGTTCTTCCGCTGGTCTCTGTCCGCAATCTGTAGCCGAGACTAGCAATCTTCGCCGACGATTACTCACCGTCCGCAGGGTTGTTCACATTCTCCACGTCCGCGGCCACGTCCGCCGTCGACGCACCGTCCTGTCCGTCGACCGGTTCGGCCGCCGTCTCGTCCTCGTCATCGTCCTTCTCCGCGTTGAGCGCGATGGAGATGATGACGTCGCCCTTGTCGGGCTTGGCGAGTGTGACGCCCTGGGTGTTGCGGCCGGTGCGCTTGACCTCGGCCACGTCGGAGCGGATCACCTTGCCGGACTTCATGATGGCCATGACCTGGTCGTCCTCGGACACGACGAGCGCGCCCACCAGCGAACCGCGGCCTTCCGCGAGCTGCAGCGCCTTGACGCCGTAGCCGTTGCGTCCCTGGAGACGGTATTCGGAGATCGCCGTGCGCTTGGCGAAGCCCTCGTCGGTGACGACGAGCAGGTCCTTGTCGGTCTCGCTCGGCACCACGTCCATGGCGAGCAGCTCGTCGCCGTCGCGGAACTTCATGCCCTGCACGCCGGCGGTCTGGCGGCCCATCGGACGCAGCTGGGCGTCGTCGGCCTCGAACTTGAGGCTCATGCCCTGCCTGGAGACGAGGATGATGTCGTCCTCGGCGTTGCACAGCGCGGCGCCGATGAGCTCGTCGGCGGTCTCGCCGTTCTCGTCGGCCATGAGACGCACGGCGATGAGACCGCCCTGACGCGGCGAATCGTATTCGGCCAGCGCGGTCTTCTTCACCTTGCCGGAGCGGGTGGCGAGCACCAGGTACTTGGCCACCTCGTAGTTCGGGATGGACAGCACGGCCTGGATGGTCTCGTCGGGGCCGAACTGCAGCAGGTTGGCCACGTGCTGGCCCTTGGAGTCGCGAGAGCCTTCGGGCAGCTCGTACGCCTTGAGGCGGTACACGCGGCCCTTGTTCGTGAAGAACAGCAGCCAGTTGTGCGTGGAGGTGAGGAAGAAGTGATCCACCACGTCGTCCTCGCGCAGCTTGGCACCCTTGATGCCCTTGCCGCCGCGGTGCTGGGCGCGGTATTCGTCGGCCTTGGTGCGCTTGATGAAGCCGGAGTGCGTGACGGTGACCACCACGTTCTCTTCGGCGATGAGGTCCTCCACGTTCATCTCGCCGCTGAACGGCAGGATCTTCGTGCGGCGTTCGTCGCCGTACTTGGCGACGATCTCGTCGAGCTCGTCGCCGACGATCGCGCGCTGGCGTTCCGGCTTGGCGAGGATGTCGTTGTAGTCGGCGATCTTGCGCATGAGCTCCTCATGCTCGTCGAGGATCTTCTGGCGTTCCAGGGCGGCGAGCCTGCGCAGCTGCATGGACAGGATGGCGTCCGCCTGCGCCTGGTCGACGTCGAGCAGCTCCATCAGTCCGGTGCGTGCGGCGTCGGCGTCGGGGGAGCGGCGGATCAACGCCACGACCTCGTCGATCATGTCGAGGGCCTTGAGGTAGCCCTGCAGGATGTGGTCGCGTTCCTCGGCCTCGCGCTTGAGGTAGCGGGTGCGGCGTTCGATGACTTCGAGCTGGTGGGTCACCCAATGACGGATGAACGCGTCGAGGCTGAGCGTGCGCGGCACGCCGTCGACGAGCGCCAGCATGTTCGCGCCGAACGTCTGCTGCAGCTGGGAGTGCTTGTACAGGTTGTTGAGCACGACCTTCGGCACGGCGTCGCGCTTGAGCACGAGCACGAGGCGCTGTCCGGTGCGTCCGGAGGTCTCGTCGCGCATGTCGGCGATGCCCTGGATCTTGCCGTCGCGCACGCCCTCGCGGATGGAGGCGGCGAGACGGTCCGGGTTCACCTGGTACGGCAGTTCGGTGACCACGAGGCACATGCGCCCCTTGATCTCCTCCGTGTTGACCACGGCGCGCATGGTGATGAGGCCGCGGCCGGTGCGGTACGCCTGTTCGATGCCCTTGTGGCCGAGGATCGTGGCGCCCGTGGGGAAGTCCGGTCCCTTGATGATGCCGATGAGCGCGTCGAGCAGCTCCTCGCGGCTTGCGTCCGGATGGTCGAGCGCCCAGTGGACGCCGTCCGCCAGCTCGCGCATGTTGTGCGGCGGGATGTTGGTGGCCATGCCGACGGCGATGCCTGCGGAGCCGTTGGCGAGCAGGTTCGGGAAGCGCGAGGGCAGCACGGTGGGTTCCTGCGTGCGGCCGTCGTAGTTGGGCACGAAGTCGACGGTGTCCTTGTCGATGTCGCGCACCATCTCCATGGCGAGCGGCATCATGCGGCACTCGGTGTAACGCATGGCGGCGGGCGGGTCATCGCCGGCGGAGCCGAAGTTGCCTTGGCCGTCCACGAGCGGGTAGCGCATCGACCACGGCTGGGCCATGCGCACGAGGGTGTAGTAGATGGCGGCGTCGCCGTGCGGGTGGTAGTTGCCCATCACGTCGGCGACGGGTCGGGCGCACTTGGAGTAGCCGCGGTCCGGACGGTAGCCGCCGTCGTACATCGCGTACACGATGCGGCGGTGGACGGGCTTCATGCCGTCGCGCACGTCCGGCAGGGCGCGTTCCACGATGACGGAGATCGCGTAGTCGAGGTACGACTGGCGCATCTCCTTCTGGATGTCGGTATGGGCCACGCGGTGCTCGTCGAGGACCAGCTGTTCGTTGGCCTGCGGGCTCGTGGGCTCCATCGAGCGTTCGGCGCGCTCGTCGTTCTGCTCCGGCAGGTCGTTGCCGCCGGTGCTCTGTTCGTCTGCCACTTGACTGTTTCCTTTGGTTGCTTACACAGGGTCGTCGCCGCGCGCCTGTACGGCGGCGGCGTGGGGTCCGGTTCGATGCCGGTCAGGCATCAATGCTGCGCTGTCTCTTCATCTCCGCCTAGGCGTCGATGAAGCGCACGTCCTTCGCGTTGCGTTGGATGAAGAGGCGACGCGGTTCCACGTCGTCGCCCATGAGCATGGAGAAGGTCTCGTCCGCTGCGGCGGCATCCTCGATGTGGATCTGCTTGAGGATGCGGCGCTCCGGGTCCATGGTGGTCTCCCACAGCTCCTGGTAGGTCATCTCGCCCAGACCCTTGTAGCGCTGGATGCCTTCGCCCTTGGGCAGCTGGCGGCCGGCGGCCTTGCCTTCGGCGAGTTTCTCGTCGCGTTCGCGGTCGGTGTACACGTAGTCGTGGTCGCCGCGCGTCCACTTGAGGCGGTACAGCGGCGGCATGGCCACGTACACGTAGCCGGCGGTGATCATCGGGCGCATGTAACGGAAGAAGAGGGTGAGGTTCAGCGTGGCGATGTGCGCGCCGTCCACATCGGCATCGGCCATGATGATGACCTTGTGGTAGCGCACCTTGCTCACGTCGAAGTCCTCGCCGTAGCCGCCGCCCACCGCGGTGATGAGCGATTCGATGGTGTCGGACTTCATCATGCGGTCGATGGAGGCACGCTCCGTGTTGAGGATCTTGCCTCGCAGCGGCAGGATGGCCTGCGTCTCCGGGTTGCGTCCCTGGATGGCGGAGCCGCCTGCGGAGTCGCCCTCGACGATGAACAGCTCGCATTCCTCCGGGTTCGAGGACTGGCAGTCCTTGAGTTTGTCCGGCATGCCGGCCGATTCGAAGATGGATTTGCGGCGCGTGTTCTCGCGGGCCTTCTTGGCGGCCATGCGGGCGCGGGACGCCTCGATGGCCTTGCTGATGATGTTCTTGGCCTCGCCCGGATGGGCGTCGAGCCAGTCGCCGAGCTTGTCGGTCATGACGCGCTGCACGAAGGTCTTGGCTTCGGAGTTGCCGAGCTTGGTCTTCGTCTGGCCTTCGAACTGCGGGGTGGTGAGCTTGACGGACACCACGGCGGTGAGGCCTTCGCGCACGTCGTCGCCGGAGAGGTTCTCGTCCTTGTCCTTGAGGATGTTCTTCTCACGCGCGTAGCGGTTGATGAGGCCGGTGAGCGCCGCGCGGAAGCCTTCCTCGTGGGTGCCGCCCTCGGTGGTGGAGATCGTGTTGGCGAACGTGTGGACGGCCTCGGAGTAGGCGGTGGTCCACTGCATGGCGATCTCGGCGGAGATGCCGAGCTTGAGGTCCTCGGCGTCGAAGTTGATGACCTCGTCCTCGACGGGCGTGGCCTTGCGGGACTTGACGAGGTAGTCCACGTAGTCCTTGATGCCGTTCGCGTACTGGTAGGTGACGGTCTGGTGGGTCTCCTCGAGCGGGTTGTCGCCGTCGCCCGCGACCTCGTCGCCGGCCTGGTCGGCCTGGCGCAGGTCGGTGAGCGTGATCTTGAGGCCCTTGTTGAGGAACGCCATCTGCTGGAAGCGGGAGCGCAGGGTCTCGAAGTCGTACACGGTGGTCTCGAAGATCGCCGGATCGGCCCAGAAGGTGACGGACGTGCCGGTCGATTCGCCTTCGGCCATCGGCTCGCCCTTGGCGAGACGCGCGGTGGGGTGCTGGTCGATGTAGGTCTGCGTCCAGTGGAATCCCTGGCGGCGCACTTCGACGTCCACGCGCGTGGAGAGCGCGTTGACCACGGAGATGCCCACGCCGTGCAGGCCGCCGGAGACCGCGTAGCCGCCGCCGCCGAACTTGCCGCCGGCGTGCAGCTTGGTCATGACCGTCTCGACGCCGGAGACGCCTTCGCCCGGCACGATGTCGACCGGGATGCCACGGCCGTCGTCGACGACGCGGATGCCGTTGTCCGGCAGGATGGACACTTCGATATGGCTGGCGTAGCCGGCCAGCGCCTCGTCGACGGAGTTGTCGACGATCTCGTAGACGAGATGGTGCAGGCCGCGCGGGCCCGTGGAACCGATGTACATGCCCGGGCGGATGCGCACCGCCTCGAGGCCTTCGAGCACTTTGAGGTCGGAGGCGTCGTAGTGCTCGGGGGTCATCGACTCGTCGAGCTCGCCTTCCTGCAATTCGGTGCTGTTGATGTGTTCGTCCGCGGCCTTGAGCTGTGCTTCCTTGCTCTCGGCTTTGTCCAACGAATCCGCCACAGGGCTCCCTCCTGCTTTCACTTCAACGCGAGGGGTTGTCTCGCGGGCCCATGCCCCAAAATCGCCCGCTAAGGGCCTTAGGAGCGTTTTGACCATACTGCCTGTGATTCTACTCGTTTTGGACGACGAACGCCATATAGGGCCCTTTCCCTTCTTCGTCGGGCGATTCCGACGCGGGTTCGGCGGGTGCTCACTCAGCGGCGGCGGGCCCAACGGCGCGTATACCCCGCCGAGGGGCCCGCGACGCGGATCTCGCGGATGTCGAGTCCTTCGAGGTTGCGGCGGATGGTGTCGGTGAGCTGGGGGATGAGGTAGGTGAGCTGGGTGGCCCATACCTGCGATTCCGTGCCGATGATGAGCGTCCCCTCGCGCAGGGACACCACGTGGGAGTGCTGGGCGATGACGGGTCCCACCACCTGGTCCCAATGGTTGTTGAGCTGTGCGAGCTTCAGGTGGGGGATCCAGTCGCCGTTGCGGGCGAGCAGCGCCGCCACTCCGCCCAGCCGGGCCGGGTCGCGCCCGGGTTTGCCGAAGCTCTCCCACGCAGCCTCGGCTTTGGCGGCGCGCGCCTTGCGGGTGTCCTGCCGGGCCGCGTACCGTTCGAACACCTGTGCGGGCAGTTCGCGCTGGTCGAGCTTCAGCGTCACGGCGACGGGCGGTCTCATGCGTCCGCGTCCCGCCGCAGCGCGGCCACGTCGATGATGTGCGCCTCCCGGTTGCCGGGGATGTCTCCGGCCGCGGCGGCGGTGACGAGCACCTGGTCCTGCGTGGACGCGAAGCCGAGGATCTGCTCGCGGCGGCGTTCGTCCAACTGCGCGAAGACATCGTCGAGGATGACGATGGGCCTGACGCCGCGTTCCGCGGCGGTGACCTCGTACAACGCCATCTTCAATGCCAGCGCCATCGTCCACATCTCGCCGTTGGAGGCGAAGTCGCGCGCCGGCATGCCGTCGAGGGTGAGCGCGAGGTCGTCGCGTTGGGGGCCGATGAGGTTCACGCCGCGCGACACCTCGCCGGCGTACAGACGCTGGAAGTGGGCGGCGATGGCGGGCCTCGGGTCGTCGTCGGCCTCGACGACCTCGACGAACGACGGCGCGTAGGCGAGGGCGGCCTCGCCGCGTCCGGACGCCAACCGTCCGTAGATGCGGGAGAACGGACCGGCGAGACGGTCCACGACGCCGGCGCGCACGCGCGTGAGCTCCACGCCGGTCTCGATGAACTGTCCGGTCCACACCTCCAGGCCGCTGAGGGCGGCGTCGAACGAGCCCTCACGGGCGCCGAGCTGCTTGAGCAGGGCCGCACGCTGACGGGCGACGCGCGTGAACTGCTGGAGGCGTTCGGCATAGCGGGGCACGAGGAGCGCGCCGGCCTGGTCGAGAAAGTTGCGGCGTGCGGCGGGTTCGCCGGCGACGAGCCGCTGGTCGTCGGGGGTGAACGCGACGGACGGCACGCGTCCGACGATGTCGCGCAGGTACTGCGAGGCGCCCGAGTTGACACGGGCGCGGTTGGCGCCGCGTGCGGCGATGGTGGCCTCGTAGGTGGTGACGCGGGCGGGGGAGGAGCCATCCTCCGCCGGCTCGGTCACGTTGGCGCGGATGACGGCCTTGGAGGCGCCGCGTTCGACGAGCGGCAGCGAGGAGGACGTGCGGTGGCTGGTGCCGGTGGACAGCACCTCCACAGCCTCGACGATGTTGGTCTTGCCGAGTCCGTTCTCGCCGTGGAGCACGTTCACGCCGGGCTCGAGGTCGACCACGACGCTTCCCCAGGAGCGGTAGTGGTCGAGTGCGAGACGCGAAACGTACACGGTGGATGCCTTTCGGTTTTTTCTTCGGTCGAAATGAGTTTCGCTTTCGTTTCGCAAGTGCGAAAACCTTGCGAAATGAAAGCGAAAAGTCGTGCGAAAATCAGGCGCTCAGGCGCATCGGGACGAGCAGGTAGCGGTAGTCCATCGATTCGTCGGAATCGGACTCCTGCTGACCGTTGAATTCGACCGGCTTGACGGCGGTCGTCATCTTCATGCGGACGAACGGTTCGGTGATTGCGCTCAGACCCTCGATGAGGTAGGAGGGGTTGAACGCCACGGTGATGTCCTCGCCGTCCATGTCGATGTCCAGCACCTCGGTGGCCTGCGCCTCATCGGCGGCGCCGGCGGAAAGCGTAAGCTCCTGGCCGGCGAACGCCATGCGAATCGGGGCGTTGCGCTCCGCCACCAGGGCCACTCGCTTGATCGCGCCGAGCAGCTGCTGGCGGTTAAGCACCGCCTGGATCGGATATTCGTCGGCGAACAGACGATCGACCGCCGGGAACTCACCGTCGATGAGCTGCGAGGTGGAGACGCGTCCGGCGTTCTCGAATCCCAGCAACGACGGGCTTTCCACGTCGAAATCGAGGACGACGTTCTGATGCTCGTCGAGCGAACGGGCGATGTCGCGAAGCAGCGAGCCGCGGACCAGCGTGGTGGTGTTCGTGTCCATGTCCATCGGGGTCCAGGTGAAGCTGGCGCGGGACAGACGGAAGCGGTCGGTCGAGGTCATGATCACCTTGTCGCCGTCGAACTGCATGCGCACGCCGGTCAGCACCGGGCGGTTCTCCTCGCGGGAGACCGCGACGCACGCCTGGGCCACGGCCTGCACGAACGTCGGCGCGTCGACCTGGCCGAGTTTCGGCGGAATTCCGGGCAAATCCGGGTATTCGGCATCGGGCATGAGCTGCAACGTGAACGTCGACTTGCCGGAGGTGATGGTCATCGTGGAGCCGTCGGTGGCGAGGTAGGTCTTCTCCGCGGGCAGCGATTTGGTGATATCGGCGAGCAGTTTGCCGAGGACGAGCACGGTTCCGGGCTCGTCGACGCCGGCCTCGATGTGGTGGCGGGCGGAGATTTCGTAGTTGAACGCGGACAGCTGCAGCGTGCCGTCGACCGCTTCGAGCTTGATGCCGGCGAGGATCGGGTTCGACGGGCGGGCGTCGATGACGCGTGTGGTCCATGCCACGGCGTCGGCAAGTGCGGCGGATTCGATTTCGACCTTCATGGTTCCTGCTTTCGGTGGTTCGGTTTCGTTCACGCGATCGGTTCACGCACGGTTCGGCGTGCGGTTGTCCGGCTGGGTCTCATTCTAGCGACTCGGACGGCTGCCGCCGTCCTCGCGCGGGGAAGGTGAGGGTACAGGTGATGGTGAGTGGAGAGAGAACGTAAGTAGTAGTCGTAATAAGGCTTGTGGATAGTGTGGAAAACGTCGCGCGACCGTTCTGCCGACTTGTCTCAGGGTGGGGTGCCGATTGTGGATAACTGGTGCCAAGTAATGTGGATAACTGGCCGACTTATCCACAGGCGGAGGCTCGTCGCGCGGTAATCCACAATGGGAGGGGTCTCATCCACCGGTTTTCCACAACGGAACCCGGGGTAATCCACCGGTTATACACCGCGGTTACCCACATTTGTGGATAACGCTGTGGATAACTTTTCCGTAAAATCATCGTCCGTTCGGAGTGTTGCGGAGGCTTCCGTCCGTCAGAATCGTTCCTGACGACCGATTTCGACGTTTTTTCCGAACGGTTCCGAAAACCCCCGAAAACGTTCGCTGTACGCGATTCTCCCGGATGAAGGTCTCCGTGCGGGGTCGGCGGGGAACGGCACGGGATGGTCATGCGGAGGCTTCCGAACGTCCCGGGACGGACGACCGTCAGGGCCGCCGGCCACACATCGGCCCGCAGGATTGCTCCTGACGAACGTTTCCGGCGGTTTTCGCCGCGCGGCGGGCAACATGCGAAAAACGCTCGTCCAGAACGATTCTGCTGGACGAGCGTGCTACTTGTCGATGTCGGCGTTGCCCTGTTTGAGGCGTACGGTGAGCTCCATCACGTAGTTGTAGACCTCCTGGCGCTCCTGCATCTCGTTGCTGATGCGGTCGCAGGCATGCATCACCGTGGTATGGTCCTTGCCGCCGAACACCTTGCCGATGTCCACGAGGCTCAGACTCGTCATCTCGCGGGTGAGGTACATGGCCACCTGCCGTGCGATGGCGATGCTCTTCATGCGCGAGCGGCCCACGATGTCGTCGAACGTGAGATGGAAGTACTTCGCCACCTGGCTGATGATGTCGGTGGGCTTCACCTCCACGTCGGTGGTGAAGAAATCCTGCAGCGTCTGCTCGGCCATCGCGCGCGTGACCGGCTGGTTGCTCAGGCTCGCCACCGCGGTCACGCGGGTGAGCGCGCCCTCCAGCTCGCGGATGTTCTCCGTGAAGCGTTCGGCGATGAGATCGAGCACATCGTTGGGGATGTTGCTGTGGTTCATCGAGGCCATCATGCGCAGGATGGCGATGCGCGTCTCCAGGTCCGGTGGTTTCACATCCACCGTGAGGCCCGAATCGAAGCGGGAGATGAGCCTCGCCTCGAAGCCCTTGAGGTTCTTCGGCGCCACGTCGGAGGCGATGACGATGCGTTTGTTCGCCTGATGCAGCGCGTTGAACGTGTGGAAGAACTGCTCCAGGGTGGCTTCCTTGCCACCGAGGAACTGGATGTCGTCGATGAGCAGCACGTCGACCTCGCGGTAACGACGGTTGAATTCCGCGATCTGGCCCTGCGACTGGTTCGGGTTCTGCAGCGCCTCGATGAACTCGTTGGTGAACTCCTCGGAATTCACGTATCGGACCTTGAGGCTCGGATCCTTGACGAGCGCGTAGTTGCCGATCGCGTTGAGCAGATGCGTCTTGCCCAGACCGGAGCCGCCGTAGATACACAGCGGGTTGAAGTCGCGTCCGGATCCCTCCGCCACGGCGAGGGCCACGGTTCGCGCGAAACGGTTGGAATCGCCGGGGACGAACGTGTCGAACGTGGCGTTCTTGTTGAGGTGGGTCTCCGGATCGCGGGCCACCTTGTTGCGGCTGATCGGATAGTCCGTGGTCTGCTGCGGTTGGTGCGCCGCGGTCGGGACCGCGGTCGGCACTTTGGGGACCGGTCCCCGGGAGCCGAACGGCTGCCTGGCCAGATCGGCGATGGAGGGCGTGCGCCCCACCACGTCCGCCGGGGTCGGCACCTTCGGTTTGGCCGGTTTCGCCGGCTGGGGCTGCGGCGCCGGTTCGGCGTGCTGCTCGCGCGGCGTAATCTTGAAGGCGGGGAACATGTCCTGACCGGTCACGAAGCGCAGCGCGTCAAGCAGCGGCTTGCGCAGTTCGTTCTCCAACGCCTGACGGGTCCCGGCGTTCTCGACGCACAGCACGATCGTCGTGCCGAACATCGCCTCCGGGTACACACCCTCGAGCCACCCCTTGTCCCGGGGGGACAGGGACGAGTTCTGCTTGAGCAGTCGCAGCGTGTCGGACCAGATACGGTTGGCCTGCGCTACGGGGTCGTTCGACTCTGCGGCCATACCGTTCCTTTCTCCATCCGTGCGCGAATACAGTGCGCGTACTATTTTTACTCAAGACCGGGGAAGTTATCCACAGGCTTGCGTGTTGCAATCATTGGAATGTGAATAACACAAGTGTAATTTGTGGATAACTTCCATGCGCGCAGCGGCGTCATACCAACGTTCCGGCACGGTGAACGCAGTGCGTCCACGGGGCCAATTGTGAATAAAATGCCCGTATGTTGACGTCTGGGGAGGGGTGAGGGTACTTTGGTATAGCTTGACTCACGTGTGAGCCGCGCGTAAGCGTGGCCGAAAGACTTAGGAGCGATTATGAAGAGGACCTTCCAGCCCAACAACCGTCGTCGTCACATGAAGCACGGCTTCCGTGCCCGCATGCGCACCCGTTCCGGCCGCGCCATGATCAACCGTCGCCGCGCCAAGGGCCGCAAGACCCTGGCCGCCTGATTTCCGGTTTTTCGACGGCTGAGATTCGTTTGGAACGGCTGAAAAGCCACGGTGATTTCGTCGCCGTGCTCAAGCGCCGTCACAGGATATCCCGCAATGACATCGTCGTGCACTATCTGGTGCGCGGCGATTCGGTCGTTCACGGGAATGTGACGCCGCAGGCACGGCGCATGGGTCTTGCCGTATCCAAAGCGGTGGGTAACGCGGTTACCCGCAATACGGTGAAGCGTCGCTTCCGCGTGCTGGCCGCGCGGTACGAGGACCGACTTCCCGAGGGCATCGACATCGTGCTTCGTGCGAAGCCGAGCGCCGCATCCGCATCGTTCCAGTCCTTGGACGAGCAGATGGCCTCCGGTTTCGACAAAGTGTCCCGCAAGGTGACGCAGGAATCATGAGCACGTTGGGGGATGGCATGCTGCGGGTGGTGCGTTGGTATCAGCGCACGTTCTCCGCACGGCGTGCCGTGCCCTGCTGCCGGTATTACCCCAGCTGTTCGAACTATGCGATTCAGGCCATCGAGCGTTTCGGTGCCGTCCGCGGGGGGACTTTGGCGGTGTTGCGGCTGCTGAGATGCCGACCGTGGAATCGTGGCGGCATCGATGATGTGCCGCAGCGCTTTTCCCTGTTCTATCGTTTTTCATGGTCGTCATGCCATGAGGAGCCGCGATTGACGCCGTTGCCGGCCGATAAGTGAGGTAATCCCGAACGATGTTTAACCAAAACCAATTCATGCTGGACAGCGGATTCTGGGGGTGGCTGTACAAGCTGCTGACCCCGGTGGAGTGGCTCATGACGCAGATCATGAACCTGTTCCACGAGTTCCTCTCCCTGTTCATGCCGCGCGTCGGCGTCTCCTGGGTGCTGTCGATCATCTTCCTCGTGCTCGTCGTGCACGCATGCATCTTCCCCATCTACTACAAGCAGATGAAGTCGATGCGCAAGATGCAGGCGCTGCAGCCGAAGATGCAGCATATCCAGAACAAGTACAAGGGCAAGACGGATCAGGCCAGCAAAGAGGCCATGAGCCGTGAGATGATGAAGCTCTACCAGGACAACGACGCGAACCCGGCCGGTTCGTGCCTGCCGTTGCTGGTTCAGGGCCCCGTGTTCATGTGCATGTTCTACGTGCTCTCCGCCATTCCGTACATCGCTCGTGGGAAGCGCGCCGCGCTCGGCGCTTTCGATGTGGCCACCGCTCAGGAGTTCGCCAAGTCCAAGGTCTTCGGCCTGGTGAGTGTGACCGACATGTTCGGCACCGCGGACACGGTCGGCAAGGTCGTCATCGTCTCCTTCGTGGTGCTTATGTGCGCCTGCATGTTCTACATGCAGTGGCTCAACATGAACCGGAACATGAATCCGGCCACCATGCAGGGGCAGGCAGCCACCATGCAGAAGACCATGCTGTGGATCATGCCGCTCATGTACATCTTCTCCGGTTTCACGATGCCGTTCGCAGTGCTCGTCTACTGGCTCACCAACAACGTGTGCAACCTGTTGCGTACGTTCTGGCAGCTGTACGCCTTCCCGACGCCGGGCTCGCCCGCCGCCGACGAGAAGAAGATTCGCGACCACAAGAACGAGAACGCACGCCGTGCCAAGGCCGGTCTGCCGTCCCTCGAGGAAGAGGAGCTCGCCAAGGCCAAGGATGAGGCAGACAAGAAGGCGACGCAGGGATTCCAGCGTCAGCAGCCGCAGCGCAAGCGCAGCAAAAAGAAGTGAGTAAGTAAGGCCCGATGTTTCACGTGGAACATCGGGCCGAACTATCCCGGCACACGGCGGGGGACCCGAGTGCCGCTGGTTTAGACTGTTACCATAGAACCCTCGAAACAAGGAGGAATCCATGACCCAGGAAGACGACAAGACCGTCGATCAGCTCAATGATGAAGCCGATATCGCGGCCGACTACCTCGAAGGTTTGCTGGATATCGCCGACTACGACGGTGACATCGAGATGGGCGTGAGGAACGGTCGTCCGATGGTGCAGATCGTCGCCGACGACGATACCGACATCAAGCATCTCATCGGGCGTAACGGCGAAGTCGTCGACGCTCTGCAGCAGCTCACCCGATTGGCGGTCCAGCAGAAGACCGGCGAGCGTTCGCGCCTCATCGTCGACGTCGATGGCTTCCTCAAGCGCAAGCGTCAGCGTCTGCACGACATCGCCCTCGACGCGGTGGACGAGGTCAAGGAGACCGGCGAACCGGTGAACCTCAAGCCGATGAACTCCTTCGAACGCAAGGTCGTCCATGACGTCGTACGTGAGGAGGGGCTGCGTTCCCGCTCCCACGGCGAGGAACCGCATCGCTACGTCACCATCTACCTGCGCGCGAATGCCGAGGCAGATGAAGGCGACGACGACGTCGAGGAGTGATCGGGTTTCATCGAGGCCCCTCACCTTCAGGCGAGGGGCCGTTCTGATGCCGCCGTGTGCGGCCTGACCAAAGCGGAGTGGACATGACGGATCAACTTGAAGGCTCGCCGATTCTCGCCGAAGTACTGGGTGATGCCTTGCCTGCGCTGCAGGTGTTTCACGTGAAACTCGAGCGCGAGGGCGAACCGCGCGGACTCATCGGCCCTCGTGACGTCGACATCATCTGGGAGCGGCATATCCTCAACTCGGCGGCCATCGTACCGTTCGTGCGTGAGGCGACGAAGGGCGCCCGATTCAAGACGGTCGCCGATGTCGGCAGCGGAGGAGGGTTCCCTGGTCTGGTCGCGGCCGCATGCCTGCCTGATCACGAGTTCACGTTGATCGAACCGATGGAACGTCGCGTCGCATGGCTGAAGGAATGCCGTGACGAGATGGGCCTGAAGAACGTCAGCGTGTTCCGTGCACGTTCCGAAGAGGTCATCGATGCGATGCGGCATGACCGCCAGCTGCACCCGTACGCGGTGGTGACCTGCCGTGCCGTCGCGCCGATGACGAAACTGTCCGGATGGACCCTGCCGCTGTTGAAGCCGCATGGGCGATTGGTCGCCTTGAAGGGGCGTTCCGCGCAGGCCGAAATCGACAAGGCAGCCAAGGAGATCGCTAAACGTCACGGCGTCAATCCTCGGGTCTGCGAGGCTCCGGTCGGCCCTGGCTTGGAACCTACGCACATCGTGCTGGTGGACAAACAATGACGGGGACGGCCTGAGCAGATTGGTTTGGACCGTGGGCGTCATGTGGATAAGGGAGGCAGTTATCCACAATTTGCAGGCTGCCGAAAAGTTATCCACAATTCCAAGTTCATCTGGCTGAAACCGTAAACCGTTGGAAATATTGACCTAAGACGTTGTGGAAAACATCGTGTGGATAACCGGGAACCGAGTTATCCACAGTTATCCACATTTTTGTGGATAACTTCATGGCGTGTGGATTCCTGTCCACATGCATAGAGAAACTGGAGCGAGTTATGTTGCCAAGGAGGAGTCGTGGCTGAGCATCAGGAGCCTATGGAGTCCGCCGAACAGACGCTGAAGCGCATCTTCAGCGAAGGAAGTTCGTCGGTCGGAGCCGAAATCGCGCAGGAGTCCAGCCGGTACGCCCGCCTGCAGCAGGCGACATATCCGAAGCCGTCGCGGACGCGACTCATCGCGGTCGCCAACCAGAAGGGCGGCGTCGGCAAGACCACGTCCACGGTGAACATCGCCGCGGCCCTCGCCAACAGCGGGTCGCAGGTCCTCGTCATCGACATGGATCCGCAGGGCAACGCCTCCACCGCACTCGGCGTGCGTCACGCCTCGGGGGAGCCGTCCGTGTACGACGTGCTCGAAGGGCGACTCTCCCTGGCCGAAGTGAAGCACCAATGCCCTGACTTCGACACCCTGGATGTCGTGCCGGCCTCCATCGACTTGAGTGGTGCCGAGCTTGAGGTGGCTGACCTGCCGAACCGCAACACCCTGCTCAAGGAGGCTCTTGACGCCTATCTCGAGGCTTCCGAGGTCCACTACGACTACGTGTTCATCGATTGCCCTCCGAGCCTCGGCCTGCTCGTCATCAACGCGATGTGCGCGGTGCATGAGATGCTCATCCCGATTCAGGCGGAGTACTACGCGCTCGAAGGGCTCGGCCAGCTCATCAACACCATCGGCCTGGTGCAGGATCACTTCAACCCGAGCCTCACCGTCTCCACGATGCTGGTCACCATGTTCGACCGCCGCACGTTGCTGAGCCGTGAGGTGTTCAACGAGGTCAAGCAGCACTACCCGTCCATCGTGCTGGATACCACTATCCCTCGCACGGTGAAGATCTCCGAGGCGCCGAGCTTCAGCAAGAGCGTCATCGCCTACGATCCGCACGGCATGGGCGCGATTTCATACGCCGAAGCCGCACTGGAAATCGCACGTCGTTCGCCGTCCGTTCTGGACGCCATCGCAGCACGCATGAAGGAGGCCTGATCGATATGGCATCGAAATCCCGTCTTGGCAAGGGCCTTGGCGCACTGTTCCCCGACCTGCCGGGGGAGGAGTCCGAGAAGAAGGAGCCGAAGGTTTCACGTGAAACACCGGCCGCGGTGAAACCCGTTGTGAAGCCCATCGCCCCCACGCCGAAGGCTGAGACCAAGCCCGCGAAGAAGACCTCGTCCAAGAACCGTCGTGCTGCGATGCCGACACTTGACGACATCGCGCATCCGAGCGACATGTTCTTCAACGACACCGTCGGCATCGCGCCTGCACCGGTGAAGAAGGCGATTGCGGCCCCCGCGGCCGCTGAATCGTCGCCGTCGACCACTGACACAGGGGAGAGCGGCGGCAAGGTTTCACGTGAAACACCATCCTCCGCGAAGGATACCAAGAACGGCAAGGACGCGGACAAGGAGCCGGAACTCAAGCCGGTCGTCGGCGGCTACCTCGCCGAACTCAAGCTCGACGAAATCGGGCCGAATGCACATCAGCCGCGTACCGTCTTCGACGAGGACGACCTCAACGAACTCGCCGCCTCCATCAAGGAAGTCGGCGTGCTGCAGCCGATCGTTGTGCGCAAGCGGCCGCAGGCGCAGATCGACGAGGCTCGCAGGAAGCAGGAGGGGCACAAGCCCGCCAACCGCTTCGACGGCCATCTCGACAGCCCGTACGAACTCATCATGGGCGAACGCCGTTGGCGTGCGTCCCAGCTGGCGGAACTCGACAGTATTCCGGCGATCGTCAAGACGACGGCCGACGATGACATGCTGCGCGACGCCCTGTTGGAGAACCTGCATCGCGTGGCCCTCAATCCGCTCGAAGAGGCGGCCGCCTACCAGCAGATGATCGACGAATTCGGTCTTACCCAGGCCCAGCTGTCCAAGTCGGTATCGAAGTCCCGTCCGCAGATCGCCAATACCTTGCGTCTGCTCAACCTGCCGTCCTCCGTGCAGAAGAAGGTCGCCGCAGGCATTCTCACCGCCGGCCATGCACGTGCACTGCTCGGCCTGAACGATACGGCGAGCATGGACAAGCTCGCCAACCGGATCATCGCCGAAGGGCTGTCCGTGCGCAGCACCGAGGAAATCGTCTCCATGGCGAACCTGGAAAGCAAAGAACCCAAGAAGCCCAAGACGAACAAGAACAACCCGTGGGCCGGCTCTCCCATCCAGACGAACCTGGAGAACCACTTCGACACCAAGGTCAGCATCAAGGGCACGCCGAAGCATGGCCGTATCGAGATCGTGTTCTCCTCGCCGGAGGACATGGACCGCATCCTTGGTCTGCTCATGCCGGACAAGGGTGCTGCCTCGCCGTCGTCCGATGGAAAGGGCCAGTGGGTCTGATTCGGCTCCGTACGCCGTACGTTCCGTACCATCATGCAGTGGGGGTGTTGCGACATGATTCATGTCGCAACACCCCCACTGCCATATCCGATGTTCCATGTGACGTTCACGCATCGGTATATGCGTAGCGCCGAAACCCACAGGGGCAGGGCACTGCTTTGATAGGGTGGGGACATGACTTTGCGACATGTGGTGATCATCGGTTCCGGACCCGCCGGATATACAGCGGCGATCTATCTGTCTCGCGCGGGGCTTCGGCCGGTCATGGTGACCGGCGCGCTGACACCGGGCGGGCAGCTCGTCAACACGACCGAGGTGGAGAACTATCCGGGATTCCCGGATGGCATTCTCGGGCCCGACCTGATGGACGCGATGAAGGCGCAGGCCGAGAAGTTCGGCACCGAGTTCATCCCGTCCGATGTGGAATCCGTCGTCGAGCTGCCGTCGACCTCGGACCTGGATACGGACCTGGATACGGATGCGGACGGCACCTCCCACGGCAAACCGACATTCCGTCTCACGCTGGATACGGGGGAGGAGCTGGACGCCCGCGCGGTGATCGTCGCGACCGGATCCACCTACCGCAAGCTCGGTGTCCCCGGCGAGGAGAAGTACTCCGGTCACGGCGTCTCATACTGCGCCACTTGCGACGGCTTCTTCTTCCGGAACAAACCCATCGTCGTGGTCGGCGGCGGCGACTCCGCATTCGAGGAGGCTCTGTACCTGACCCGCTTCGGTTCGTCGGTCACGCTGATCCACCGTCGCGGCGAATTCCGCGCCTCCGCCATCATGGTGGAACGCGCACGTGCGAACGAGAAACTCACGCTGCTCGCCGACACGGTCGTCACCGCGATCCATGGCGGCGTTCCGGCCGCGACGCCGTCGGCGTCGGACGCTTCGACCGTATCCGCGCCGGCTCCGGGCGGGCTGAAACTCAACCTCGGCGGACCCGCCGGCGGATTGTCGCTCGGTGACGGCAACGCGATCGGCGGCGGTCTGTCGTTGCCGCTCGCTGTGCCGACGGCAGGCGAGGTGACCGGCATCGACATCCGCAACACCGTGACCGGCGAGACCGGTACGCTCACTACGTCGGCCGTGTTCGTGGCGATCGGCCACACGCCCGCCACGGGATTCCTCGGCGGTCTGGTCGATAAGGACGGCGACGGCTATGTGCTCGTCGATGGTGCCGGCACGTGCACCTCACATCCGGGCGTCTTCGCCGCCGGCGACTGTGTGGACCGCGTGTACCGTCAGGCCATCAGCGCCGCAGGCATGGGATGCCGCGCCGCGCTTGACGCACAGGCCTATCTGGCGTAGGCGCGGCCCGGCGCGCACAGGACAGGTTCCGGGTCGGGCGCCGAAACATACGCAGAACCCCTGCCAGGGAGTCTTTCGCTCCTGACAGGGGTTCCGTCGTACTGACGCGTAAGTGCCGCCGCTTATACGCGGTCTACGGTCGGCGTGAGCCGGTTCAGCGACGGTAATAGGCGGCGGTCACATCGACGAGCACGATGTCATCCGCGGCCGCGCCATGCGCATTCGTGGACGTCTTCTTCTGCGAGCCGCTGTCGCCGAACGGCACGTCGTTGAGGTTCTGTTCGGGCCACTGGTTCGCGTCGTCGCCCTTGTTGCCGGAGTTCGAATTGTTGTGGAACGTCACCAGCGCCACGGTCAGCGCGGCCGCGATGAGCACCACGGCCACCGTGATCACCGCCACGGTGATTCGCACATTGCCGAACAGGCGATGGTCGGACAGGTTGTCGTCCGGTTCCGAAGACTCCTCCACGGACTGTGCGGGACGGGGCACGAAACTCGGCGGCAGCTGACCCACCGGGGACATCACGTACGATTCCACATTTCCGGTGCGGGAGGTGCGCTCCGCATCACCCGTCACGATCGTCGAATCATCCATCGCATGCGGCGGGAACGACGGCGCGGCACCGGACGCACCCGGCGCAACGGCACCGGACGCACCGGACGCGGTCGCACCATGCGCGGAAGCGCCTTCGGGCCGGGCCGGCAGTTCGCTGCGGATTGCGGACATGTCCAACGCCATCGTCGGCTGGTTCTCCGTCATGATGGGGATGCGCGTGGTCTCCTCGCCCGGACCGAACGTGTTCGGCATCGGCGCGGGCGAGGGATACGTCTGGAACGAGAACTCGTGGAACAGGTCAGACGAGGCATCGCCGGGAATGGTCGCATCGAGGTCGCTGCCGATCGCCGCACGGGGGATGGCAACCGTGGGCTGCTGACGCTGGCTCCTGCGCTCCGGCAGCGGGATGTCTCCGGTAGGCGTGCCGGACCCCAGCGGGCCGCCCGTCGCGCCGGCGGCGAGGTGCCACAGCGAACGGGGTTCGTTCACGTCGATGACCGGATCGGCCGGCAGTGATTCGAACGCCTCGCGGTTCTGGCGCGCCACCACGCGGTCCGCGTGCTCGGCGGCCTCCGCCTCGGTGGGCGCGTGGTCGATGGTGAGGTTGCGCAGCTTCTCCCGGGTCACCACGTCGTCCGGCAGTGACACCGGCTTGAACTTCGAATCGGCTTCGACCAGCGCGGCCATGGCGATGGATCCGTTGCCGGACTCGCCGGGAACGGCCAGATCGTGACCGGAGAGTTTGCCCAACGGCGTCCATTCGCCCAGCAGTGCGGTGAGCTCGCCCAACGTGAGCATCGGCTCGCTGGCGTTGCCGGCCTCATCGGGCAGCTCCAGACCGCGGGCCATGATGACCTTGAATTCCGGCGGCAGGTCGTCGGGCATGGCGTGCAGGTCCACCTGATCGATGGACAACGCCGGCGCGCGCATGACCAGCGCGGCCATCACGAATGCGAGCTGGCGGATGGCGAGCTGCTCCACGGGGAGCTGCTCCTCCTCCTTGGCCGCCTCGCCCGTCTTGGGACGGGTCGTGTCGACGAGCAGCGAGGCCAACGGCGCATCGGCCAATTCCACGCCACTGGTGGAGATGCGGATGGTGTCCACGCTCAGACGCGGCTCCTGCAATCCGGAGGCGATGCCGGCGGCTTCGCCGATCACCGTGCGGATGGCTTCGAAGCTGAACGTGCCGCTCGCCTTGCCGAGCAGGTACTCATGCAGGGACAGTCCCTGTTCGATCTGCGTGACGAGCATGGCCGCCTGTCCGGCCTTGCGGAATTGGAGCACCGGATTGACGCCGGCTTTGCGGCCCACCGCCGTGGCCATGGACGAGACGGATTCGATGGCGGCGGGATCGGTGACGATGAACAGCTGGCATTCGCGCGCCAGCACACGGTCGGTGGCCTTCCACGCCTGCAGGTACGGAACGTCTCGAAGCAGGGTGACCAGTGTGTATCGGTTGAAAAGCGTGTCTCCCAGCTGAGGCTTCATAGTTCCTTCGACTCCGTGATGCGTGACGGCTGCGCCATGCTTGACTTCCGATGGCGCTGTAGACATTCTAGCCATGGGCATGCCCGTGTCGAAAGCGGTTTCGTCGGGACTTTGCCCTTGCTTCACAGTTGCGTGTCGTGGGGGTGCGACGACACCGTGCGGGGTGCGTGGGGCGCGGTTTCGGAACCGTCCCGTGGCGCCGGTTCCGGCGACGTCTCGCCGTCGTCCACGAAGATGTCCCGGGGAGCCGAAGCGTCCGCGCCTGCGGCGGCATCGGACGTCGGTGCGGACGCCGGTGCGGACGCGCCGCGACGGCCCGCCACACGGCGCAGCACGGAGGAGGACAGCGCGGTGAACTCCTCGCAGCGCACCGCCATGAGCATGGCCGCGTAGACGACCGCCGTGACCGCGGTGACGATCGCGCAGAACAGGAACGCCTGCATCCAGTTGAGATGCTCGTGCCCGGGCTCCAGCGACGAGCCCAGCAGGGCCTCGATCGGCCTGGAGAGCAGCTTGGCGACCAGTCCGGCCACCACGGCCGCGGCGAGCGTCTTCAGACCGGTGGAGGCGATGCGTCGGCCGTCCAGACGTCCGTCGAACCGCTTGCGCAGCATGACCACGAGGAACGGGAAGCTCAGCAGGTAGCTCAGCGAGATGGCCAGGCCGATGCCCGCCGTCCAGTACTGCGGCGGCGCGAGCAGCATGATGCCCACTTCGATGACGATCTGGATGGTGTTCGTCATGAGCTGGAACAGGAACGGCGAACGGCCGTCCTCGAACGCGTAGAACGTGCGCTGGATGAGCAGGTACGCGCTGGTGGCGGGCAGGCCGATCGTCAGGGCCATCATCGGCCCGGCGATGAGCTGCGCCTCCGGCACGCTCACGCTGGGCAGCAGCGCGATGGTGATCTCGACCGGCATGACGAGGATCGCCATCGTGAAGAACATCATGAGGACGAGCACGTTGCGCAGGGCGCCGCTCAGGTCGGCGCGCGCCTCGTCCATGTCACGGTCCGCCACCGCGCGCGAGATCTTCGGGAAGATGGCGGTGGCCACCGAGGTGGCGATGAGCGAATACGGCAGGATGTACAGCGTGAACGCGTTCTGGTAGGAGCCGTTGCCGGCGATGCCGTACAGGTCCCCGCCGGCGAACGGCGCGCCGTTGGAGATGCGGGCGTTGACGATGTTCGTGATCTCCTGCATGCCCATGACGCCCATGCTCCACGCGGCCACCGGGCCCATGGCCTTGAGGCCGATGCCGGACACGCCCCACTGGGGACGGTACTTCAGGCCGCTGCGCATCAGCGGGACGAACAGGATGAGCGCCTGGAAGGCCACGCCGATCGTCCAGGTGCCGGCGGTGAGGAAGATCTTGCCCTCGTCCCAGAACTGGAGCGGTTGGCGGCTGGCTGGGCCGAACAATACGAGGAAGACGGTGAAGCCGGCGCAGCTGATGACGTTCGCGCCCACCGAGCTCCACGCGTAGGCGGTGAACTTGTCCTGCGCGGCGAGGATCTGCCCGAGCACGGTGTACAGCCCGTAGAAGAAGATCTGCGGCATGCACCACAGCGTGAACGCGTTCACCAGCGCGCGCTGCGCGGGGTCCCAGCTCGAGTTGAGGTACAGCAGGGTGAGCAGCGGCGTGGCGGCCATCATGAGCAGGGTCATGGCCAGCAGGATCACCACGGCCAGGGTGATGAGCTTGTTGAGCCGTTCCTGCGCGTCATGCGCCTTGAGCGTGCGCACGATCTGAGGCACGAGCACTGCGTTGAAGATGCCGCCGGAGATGACGGTGAACAGCACCTGCGGAATCATCGAACCGGTTTGATACGCGTTGGCGGCGATGCCGGTGGTGCCGAGGCACGCGGCCAACAGGATGGTGCGCACCTGTCCGGTGATACGGGAGGCCATGGTCCCCGATGCCATGATCAGGGAATTGCGGCCGACGTTGGAACTCATTCGTCGGGATCCTTCTTGCGGTTGAACTGACGCCACAGGCCCAACGCGCCGAGCAGCACGGCGAACCCGATGATGACGAAGCCGGTCTTGTCGCTGATCTTGAGCACGCACGTGACGTCCGTGTGCTGGACGGCGCCGAACGAACGGCCCTCACGGTCCTCGAGGGACACGCTCGCCGAGGTGGAGCCGGAGGTGGCCGCGCGCAGCGAGAACGTGACCTGCGCCTCGGAACGCGCCGGCACGGTGACGGTGACGCGGCGGGAGGTGACGATCTCCGGGGAATCGGTGATCGACGAGACCTGGATGGTCACCGGATACGGCGTGACGTTGCTGACCGTCACCGGCATCGAGGCGGTCTCGGAGAGCATCGTCACCGCTTCCGAAGGCGTGAGCGTCACGCCGGACATCACGTCCGACGACAGCTGCCGCGCACCCTGCAGCACACTCGTCGCGTCCGCGCCCAACGCGGAGGAGCCGCCGTCGGCGGCCATCGCGTGCAACGCGAGCTGGTCGTGCGCGGCCAGCAGGTCGGCCGCCCAACGGGCGGAACCGGTGAGACGGGCGGTGGCCTTCGCGTCCTGACGGGCCAGCGCCTGCGCGTTGGACGAGCCGCTGCCGGAACCGGACGACGAATCGTCGTCCTTCGCCAGAATGGCATCGCGGAAACGCACGATGTCGTTGCGGGCGGACACCAGCGCGGACAGCGCGTCATGGATCGAGGCGGCGTCCGCGTCGCTCAGGCCGGACGCGTCCGGCACGGAGGCCTTCGCCTCCTCGCCCGTCGTGTACGGCGAGGTCGAGGCCAGCGTGTCCAGATCGGTGAGCTCGAGCCACGGCGACGATTCCACCGCGCCCATGAACGCGTCGATGGTGGAGGCGGCGGCGTCCGCGGAGAAGCAGACCAGCAGGTTGCGCGCCGTGTACGGCTGCTCCATCTGATAGAACGCGCTCTGCGCGACGAAGCGCGCCAGACGCCCCGCCTCCGTGGATTCCGCCAGCGCCTTGCGGCTGGTGGCCTCGCCCTTGGCCAGGTTGCCCAGCTCGCGCTGCTCCACCAGCACGGTGACGTCGCCGGCGTCCGTCGGCACGATGGTGGTGCCGGTGTGCACGGTGTCCGTGCCGGTCGATTCGAAGTCGTATGTGGAGACCACCGTGGAGTAGCCCTGCCGGCGCGCCTCGGTGAGCGCCTTCAACGTCCACTTGGCCTTGCCCTGCCAGGCGATGGCCGTGGACTTGGCCTTCTGGTCGCCCAGGGCGGCACGGTACCAGGCGGTCGCCGTGTCGGCGCTCCACGAGTCCGTGGCGATGCCGGCGTTCGCGTAGCCGTCCGCGTCGTCCATCGCCGCGTAGGCGGTGATGTCGAAGCCGGCTGGCTGGCTGATGGCGGTGACCTTCGGCGGGATGGCCAGGGCGGATAGGTACGTGGGGTCGGCCACGGTCTGCAGTGCGGTGTGCTTGGACAGCGTCTGCGAGAGCGTGGTGTCGAAACGCGTGTGGTCGCCGTCGAGGACGGCCGCGGACAGGTCGCGGCGTACGGTGCCGTTCGTCCCATCCGACGTCGACGCGCCCGACGTGCCGGAACCGTCCGATGACGTCGTCGCCGTGGACGTCGTGCCGTTCGTGACCAGCGATTCCAGCGACTGCGTGTCCACCGTCCAGTGGCCGCTCGTCAGCGGCATTGCCATCGTGATCTGCATGGCCGGCGTGGCCGCGTTGGCGAGGCCTTCCGCGGAGCGCGTCAGGAACGTGTGGAGCTCCTCGACGGCGCCGTCGTGCGCGTACGAGACGAGCAGCGGCTTCGGCCCCCATACGGTGATGGCTTCGAGCGCGTCCGCGTCCGCGGAGGCGTCCACGTTCACCACCGTGCTGTCTCCGGGCGCCAGTTCGGGCACGTCGACCTCGCCGAGCACGGCGCGCGTGGGGATGGCCGCGGCCGATTGCGCCCACTCCTGGATGTCCGTGCGCGAGGTGAACGAGTACTTCGGGTTGAGTGACAGCGTGAACGTGCCGGCCGACCAGGTGTCCTGCGAGGTGTTGGTCACGGTGGCCATGAGATGGTAGCCGGACGTGGCCGTCACCGGCGACGTCGTGCCGTTGAGGGCGATGACCTGTCGCGCGTCGGCATCCTGCGTGCCGTCCGTGCCGGACGCGTCGGACGTCGAGGCCGTGTCGGACGTTCCTGATGTTCCGGACGCATCGTCGGCGAACGCCGGAAGCGCCACGGCTCCCGCCAGAAACGCCACGGCGAGAAGAAGTCCGGACATGGCGCGCCACCACAGGTGCGCGCGCCGTGCTGGGGCGTATCGGTTCACTCGTCTGCCTGCCTGTTCAGTTTCCTGGCGTATAGCCACGCGATCTTGCGTTCATTAGGGTAGCTGAGCACGTCGTCCAGATCCTTGAAATCGACCCAGATGGCGTCCTCCGCCTCGTGGTCCGGATCGCCTTCCACGGTGAGGTCGCCACCTATCTTCCGGAGCGCGAAATGGTGGACGAGTTTGTGGACGCGTTGCGTGGTGCCGGTGAACCAGTAGTCGATGGTGGCGATGGAATCCACCACCTCGCCCAGGATGCCGGTCTCCTCGTGGACCTCGCGCACCGCCGTCTGCTGCGGCGTCTCGCCCTTTTCGATGTGGCCCTTCGGCAGGCACCATTCCAGATGCCCGCTGCGCGAGTGGCGGGCGATGATCGCCACGCGGCCGGTCTCGTCGAACACGAGGCCGCCGGCCGAGTATTCGCGCACCACCGGCAGTTCCTGCGCGTCCAGCGAGGCGAACGTGGTGGGGCCGTCCGAGGTGCGGCGGCGCGGCATCATGGCCGGCGTGGGGGAGCGGCGGGCCGCGCGTTGGGCGGGTCCCGCCATGATGGCCGGCGTGACGACCGAGGTGACGGAGGCGTCACGCCGGTCGATGCTGGTGATGTGGGCGTCGCCGTCGTCCGGCGGCAGCATGTCCGCGATGATGTCCGCGATACGAACGGAAAGGCCGTCGTCGGCCGGTGCGACGTCATCGGAGTCGTCGTCGGCGACGGTCCCGTCGACGGCTGCGGCACGTCCCCCGCCCGTCACATCCGGACGTGGCGACGAGACCGACGTGTACAGCAGCACGTCCTCTTCCAAGCCGTTTTGGGTACGGTTGGCCGCGGCATCGTCGGCATGCCTCAGCATGCGCGCTAGGTCCGCGGGCGTAATCATGCCTTCCACCTTACTCAAGTCTGTGTGCATGTCGAGTGACGGTATGCTGGTAGCGGCAAGAGGAAACGGTCCGAAAGGGTTGTCGTGAATTTCGAAGTATGGCCTGAAGCCATGGAACTGGGGCGCATGTTCGCCGCCGAAGGATACGAGCTGGCGTTGGTCGGCGGTCCGGTGCGCGATCTGCTGCTGCACCGCCGCAGCCACGACCTCGACTTCTGCACGTCGGCCCGTCCGGAACAGTTCGAGCCGATCCTGCGGCGCTTCGGCCACGACGGCTTCTGGGACATGGGACGCAAGTTCGGCACGCTCGGCGCGATGCGCCGGCGTCCCGACGGCACCGAAGTGAAGGTGGAGGTCACCACCTACCGTTCCGACACGTACGATCCCGACTCCCGCAAGCCGGAGGTCGCCTACGGCGACACGTTGGAAGGCGACCTGTCCCGTCGCGACTTCACCGTCAACGCGATGGCGCTGCGCGTGCCCGACCTCGAGTTCGTCGACCCGTTCGGCGGCGCCAACGACCTCGCGAAGGGCATCCTGCGCACGCCCGTGGACCCGCGGCAGTCGTTCGACGACGACCCGCTGCGCATGATGCGCGCCGTGCGGTTCGTGGCCCAGCTCGGCTTCCGCATCGCGCCCGAGACCGCCGAGGCGATCAGCGACATGACCGAACGCATCGGCATCGTCTCCGCGGAACGCGTGCGCGACGAACTCACCAAACTGCTCCTCAGCGACCGGCCGCGCGACGGCGTCGAAGCGCTCGTCGAATCCGGCCTGGCCGACATCGTCCTGCCCGAGATCCCCGCGCTGGAACTGCAGATCGACGAACACCACCGTCACAAGGACGTGTTCGAGCACACGATGATCGTGCTCGACCGTGCCGTCGCCCTCGAAACCGGCGACGACGGACCGGTGCCGCGGCCCGACCTGACGCTGCGCCTCGCCGCCATCATGCACGACGTCGGCAAGCCGAAGACCCGACGCTTCGAACCCGGCGGCAAGGTGAGCTTCCACCACCACGACGCCGTCGGCGCGAAACTCACGCGCAAGCGCCTCAAGGCGCTGCGCTTCGACCACCACATCGTCGAGGACGTGAGCGAACTGGTGAACCTGCACCTGCGCTTCCACGGCTACGTGGACGAGCCGTGGACCGACTCCGCCGTCCGCCGCTACGTCAAGGACGCCGGACACCTCTACGAGCGGCTCAACCGCCTCACCCGCGCCGACGCCACCACGCAGAACCGCCGCAAGGCGCACATCTTCGCCACCGCGATGGACGAGATGGAGGCGCGCGTCAAGGAGCTCAAGGAGAAGGAGGACTTCGACGCGATCCGTCCCGACGTGGACGGCAACGAAATCATGGAGATCCTCGGACTGGCCCCCGGACCCGAGGTGGGCCGCGCGTACCGGCACATGCTCGAATACCGTTTGGACAACGGCCCGGTGGAGCACGATGTGGCCGTGGCCGAGCTGCGGCGCTGGGCGGGGGAGCATGGGCTGACGGCCGAAACGGGTGAATCTGGTGAAGCGGCCGAATCCGCAGAATCGGCCGAAACGGCCGCGCAGCCCGAACAGCCCGCACCGGGCGCACCAGACGCACAGCCTGCACCGGACACGCAGAACTGAGTCCCACGCGGCGCCGACGATATGACGAAGCCCGGAACCTCAATGGTTCCGGGCTTCGTCATATCGTCATCGGATTCGCTCGGCGGCCGTGCGCGCGTGCGTACCCGCCGAACGCCGCGTCAGTTGACCTCGGTGTGCTTGACGGCCTTCGGCAGGCCGGCCTTCTGCATGGCCTCGGCGCTCTTGCAGCCCTCGAAGTCCTTGATGGTCGAACCGCGCTTCTTGAGCTGCGCGTCGGTCTTGAAATCGTTGAACGTGGCGCCGATCACCACATCCACCAGACGGTCCTGGCGGTCGTCCATCACCATGACCGCGTCCGTGAAGTAGGAGTTGAGCGTGTATGCCGGGTTGATGGCGTTCACGCCGTAGTAGATGGTGGTGCGCCGCACCTTCGTGGAGGTGAAGTTGTCGGCCAGGACCACGTTGAACTGACGGTCCGTGAGCGCCTCCTTCACCGCGCCGGCCAGACCCATCGAGCTGGTGCCGTTGAGCACGCGCACCGGCACGGTGGCGGGCTCGGCCCACGCCATGGCACTGCCGTCCTCGTTTTTCGCGGCGCACGCCACGGCCACGCCGTAGTTGGGCTTCTCCTCCTTCTTGACCTGCTCGTCCACGTCGATGATCCTGAAGTAGAACAGGAAGGACACGACAAGCGCCACCACGAGGATCGCCGCCGTGATGGAGAACACGATCTGCTGACGGCGTCGTACATACGCCTTGCGTGCCTCGCGCTCGTCATACTGTTCCGCCATGCGCTTTACCCTTTCGTTCGCTGTGCTGTCAATACCTTAGCGTGCAACCGTGACGCTGCCCGCGGAGTCCATGGAGGCGTAATGCGGCCGGATGAGCGGCTTCGCAGGCGCTTCGGCGGCGATGATGCGGTCCACCGCGCCGCTGCGCCGCCACGTCTCGGCCACCCGCTCCCGGACCTGCTCGGTGGGGACGAACGCCACCACCGAAGGGCCCGATCCGGAGACGAACGCGTGCCGCGCGCCCGCCCGCAGCGCCTCGTCCACGGCCGTGCCGCTGCGCGGATGCAGCTCCACCGCGGCCCGCTGCAGATGGTTGCGGTGGCCGTCCCCGGCGCCGACGCGGTCGAAGGCCGCATACACCTTCGGCGTGCTCAGCTGCGCCTGATAGGCGCCGACGAGCACGCCGCCGCAGTAGCCTTCGGCCCGCAGCGCGCGGTCCATGTCGGAGCCCTCCTCGATGGGCGTGATGATCTCGCCGTAGCCGGTGCCGCGCGCGTAGCCTCCCGCCACGCAGAACGGCATGTCCGCGCCAAGCGTGGCCGCCACCTTGCGCAGGCGCGCCACCGGCCAGTCGAGCCCCCACAGCACGTTGAGCGCGAGAATCGTGGCCGCGGCGTCGGCGGAGCCGCCCGCCAGACCGGCCCCCACGGGGATGCGCTTGTCGATGGACAGCGCCACGTCCGGCGTGCGTCCGGCCTCCTCGGCCATCGCGAACAGGGCGAGCACCGCGTGGTTGCGGCGCATGTCGGCGGCGCCGGACGCCAGATCGCCCAGATGCCTGCCGGCGAGGTCCAGCGAGAACCCGGATCCGGCCGGTTTTGCGCCGGCGGTGACCGTGTCGGTCAGGCCCAGCGCGCAGTAGATGGTGTCGAGCTCGTGGCGGCCGCCCCATTGCTCGTGGGCGGGGCCCACCTCCAGCGTGAGGTTCGTC
This sequence comes from Bifidobacterium sp. CP2, assembly GCF_018555635.1. NCBI lineage: Bacteria > Bacillati > Actinomycetota > Actinomycetes > Bifidobacteriales > Bifidobacteriaceae > Bifidobacterium > Bifidobacterium sp. CP2. Next base: position 79,398 of record NZ_JAFEJX010000008.1, read on the forward strand.
TTCGCCGGGCAGTCCACGCTGACGGACACGGGAAGGGCGTCGTGGTTCCGGCGTCCGCGCGGCGCGTCGGCCGTTCCCGCCGTCCCGAGCGGCCCGTTCGCGGCGGCGAGATTCGCAGGCGACGCGACGGCGGAGGTCATGCCGTCACCTCGCCGTCGTCGGCCGTGGCGCCCGCGGCGGTGTCTGCGTCGTCGTCGGCCGCCTGCGCGAGGCACGCCTTGGCCAACGCGGTGAACTCGCCGATGGTGAGCGTCTCGCCGCGGCGGGTTGGGTCGATGCCGGCCGTCTCGAACGCGCCGGCGGGCACCGTCTTCTTCAGCGCCGCGTGCAGCGTCTTGCGCCGCTGCCCGAACGCGGCGTCGATGAGACGGAACGTCTCGCGACGCAGCGCCACGTCGTCGGCGCCGTCGTCCGTGTGCGTGCGATGGAAGGCGACGAGCGCGGAATCGACGTTCGGCGCGGGCCAGAACACGTTGCGTCCGATGACGCCGGCGCGGCTCGATTCGCCGTACCAGGCGAGCTTGACGCTGGGGGTGCCGTAGATCTTGCTGCCGGGCGTGGCGACGAGACGGTCCGCCACCTCCTTCTGCACCATGACGAGGAACGATTCGAGGTTCGGGAAGCGTTCCAGCAGGGTGAGGATGATCGGCGTGGCCACGTTGTACGGCAGGTTCGCGACGAGCGTGAACGGCTCGCCGTCGGCGAAGTCCGTCAGGTTCTCCGGGGAGACGGTGAGGGCGTCGCGGTTCACGATGGCGAGACGTCCGGACGCCTCCGGCATGAATTCGGCGACGGTCTGCGGCAGGCGTTCCGCCAGCGGCGGGTCGATCTCCACGGCCGTCATGCGCGCGCCGGTCTCCAGGATGGCCAGCGTGAGGGAGCCCAGTCCGGGCCCGACTTCGAGCACGTGCGTGTCGGCGTCGACGTGCGCCTCGCGCACGATGCGGCGCACCGTGCCCGGGTCGATGACGAAGTTCTGTCCGAACTTCTTCGTGGGGCTGACGCCCGCCTCCGCGGCGATGCGGCGGATGTCGGCCGCGCCGAGCAGGTGTCCGGTTGCGGCGGTTGCGGCGGTTGCAGCGGGGGAGTCCGGTTCCTCGGATGCGTGACGTGTCGATGTCGTGGTGTTCATATCACCTTCCGCGATTGCGATGGGTATGCGTTGGGGTCTGCGATGGTCTGCGATGGGTGGTGGCGATGCCGGTTCGTGCGATGGCGCGCGGAACGCTCCGCCGATCAGTACCAGTTGTGGGCGAGCCACCAGGTCTTCGCCTTGGTGGGGGAGCCGTAGCGCTGCGCGATGTAGCTCAGGCCCCAGTCGATCTGGACGGCGCCGTCGTCCTTCCAGCCGGTGCCCATCTTGGAGCCGGGGAGGGCCTGCGGGATGCCGTAGGCGTCGGACCAGGGGTTGTCGGCGTACCACAGCCAGCCGGATTCCTTGTTCCACAGCCACACGAGCGTGTCCCACTCGGTGCCGGTCCATCCGCGCTGCGCGGCGGCCGCGGCCGCGTAGGTCTGCGCCTGCGCCACGGTGGGGTGCCACAGGCGGCCGCCGCCGGAGTTGGACGAGGATCCCGAGTTGCCGGAGTTGCCGGAGTTGCCGGAATTGCCGGAATTGGAGTTGCCCGAGTTGTTGGAATTAGAGGAGTTGCCGGAGTTGTTGGGCTTGTTCGAGTTGCCGGAATTGGAGTTGCCGGAGTTGTTGGAGTTGCCCGAGTTGCCGGAATTGTTCGAACCGGAGTTCGAGGAGTTGCCCGAGTTGTTCGATCCGGAGTCGTTCTTGGAATCGTCCTTGCCGGAGTCGTTCTTGTCCGTCTTGTCGTTCTTGGACGAGTCGGAGTCGTCGTTCTTCGAATCGTTCTTGCCGGCGTCCGCCTGGCCGTTGCTGGTGTCCTGCGGGTCCTCGACCTTCTCCGGGCCGACGGCCACGATCCTGTCGAGCGCGATCTTCGTGGTGGTCTCGCTGACGAGCGTCTCGCTCTCCGCCACGCCGTCCACGTACGTCACGTCGTACACCTGCGTGATCTCGCCGTTCTGGCCCTCCTGCTGGATGACCGTCTGCCCCGGATCCAGGGAGGAGTCGATGACGGTCTGCGTGCCGTACGGCACCGTCTTGACGCGGGTCTCCTGGCCGTGGGTCACGCGCTGCACGCGCAGGATGGTCTTGCCGCCGTCCTCGGTGACGCTGACGCGGTCCTCCTTGCCCACGTTGATGCCCTTGGAATCGAGGATGGACGCGGCCGGCAGCTTGCCGTTCGGGGCCACGGAGGTCTTGCCATCGGCGATCACCGTCACCGGGCCCTCCTTGTTGATGACCAGGCCGCCGGTGAGCTGGTTGTAGATGTTGTCGATGTTGACGGTGACCTGCTGCGCCTGCTTCTCGTTCGCCTTGAAGAAGCCGATGAGCTGGTCGGCGCTGTCCGCCACGGTCCAGAACGGAATCTCCTCGCCGTCCACGTTCACCGTGGTCTGATAGGCGCTGCGCACGCTCACCACCGCATGGTCCGTCAGCGTGCTGCCGGAGGAGGACTTCACCACGTCGTGCGTCTTCACGTCGACGCCCTGCTCCTCGAGCAGACGGTCCACGGTCATCGCGTAGGTCTCGACGGTGGTGGTCTTGCCGTTCACGTCCAGCGCCACCGCCTTGCGGGTGGAGAATCCGAAGCCCGCGGCCGAGGCGGCGACCACCGCCACCACGCACACGGCCACACGGATACGGCGCAACATCACGAATCGTTGCGGGGTCCATCGCCGTGCCATAGTCATACCTCTTTCCCGCCCGGAATTCGGCGCGTTGGCGCGACCGGGCATACCGGTGCCATCGTAGCGCAACAAGTGCAAAGAAAAAGAAAAAGGGGGCGGGAGAGAAGGGGAAGTTCCCGCCCCCTGTAACCGGGACAGGAGTTGGTTGGGGGACACTCCTGCCCTGTCTAGGGAACCAAAATCGGGGGAAGGCTCCTAGACGCTTACCCGTGTTAAGTCTGTATCGCGCCCCCGGCGCACAACTAGTATACGCCATCCCTGAACACGACGAGCCTCTTGTCGGGATCGAACCGACGACCTGCCGCTTACAAGGCGGCCGCTCTGGCCATCTGAGCTAAAGAGGCATGCGCGTGTTGCCCTTCGCGGCACACGCGCGGGAGACCAGCATACACCATGGGCCGCCCGAGCGGGCGGCCCATGACGACGTCACTTGCCGGTGGTGAGGGAGATCGGTTTGCCGCTGGCGCCGATGGACGGCAGCGTGCCCTTCTGGCCCACCTGGTCATCGGTGAGGCCCAGGGCCTCCACCAGGCCCTTGTCCGCCGTCAGCGAGGCGGTGGAGAGCTGGTTCATGTCCCAGAAGTGGCCGTTGATGGTGACCGTCGGCGTGGTCATCGAGCCCTTGAGCTGGCCGGAGACGTTCGCCAGCTCGGTGCGCTTCGGCGTGTACGTGTCGATGGCGTCCAGCCACTTGGTGTACTTGTCGGTCACGGCGGCATCGGCCACCTTCTGCGCCACGCCCGCGTTGACGGCCTGCTTCTTCATCTGGTCGTCGGAGGTCTTCTTGCCGGAGTTCTCGGCCGGCTGGAAGTCCTCGGCGTACATGTTCGTGATGAAGCCGAGGATGTGGCTGGCGTCCTTGTCCTGCTCGGTGATGGACAGCAGCATGTTGGCGGCGCGCGTCGAGTACTCGTCGGAGCTCCAGCGGTCGCCGAACGACATCGGGTGCAGCTCCAGGTTGATCTGGCCGGCCTCGACCAGCTTGGTGATCGTCTCGCCCGCGGTGCGTTCGAAGTTGCCGCAGCCGGAGCACATGAAGTCCATGTAGACGGCCACGGTGGGGGCGTCGTCCACGGTCTTGCCCACGCCGTCCTTGGACAGGATGACGCCGCCCTTGTCGTCGGCGGTGCTCGGCTTGTCCTCCACCTTCTGCAGCGCGTCGTACGCCTCCTGGACGGTCATGTCGCTGCCGGCGGCCGAGGTGTGCGCCTTCCACAGCGCGATGCCGGCGACGAGCACCAGGACGGCCACGATGGCCACGACGATCGCGCCGATGATGGTCTGCTGCCGGCGTTCCTTCGCCGCCTGCTCCGCCCTCGCCTTCGCGGCGGCCTCCTCGGCCGCGCGGCGCGCGGCGCGCGTCTTGCGTTTGTCCGTCTTGTTCGCGTTCGATGCCATCGGTGGTGTGTCCTTTCCCCAATATCAAACCGAAGACCAGCCCCGGTCCACAGACGGCCGCGATGCGGGGCGTGGACGGGCATTGAGCGCCAGTCTAGCCCAGAGCCCCGCACAATACGGGGCTCCATCGTTGAATTCCGGGTGAACTACGCCACCGGCGGATTGCCGCGCGTCACGCCGGCACCGAGCCGCAACGTGGCCGTGTACGGCCAGAACGCGGCGACGAGCCATGCCGCGGCGGCCATGAACGCAAGTGCCGCGCCCGTGGCGGACAGCGGCCCCTCGACCGGCCATGGCACCTGATACGGCCAGATGCCGCCCGGCGTGGGCGTGGGCGTGACCGGCAGCTGGAACACCAGGACGAGCGCGGTCATGCCGGCCACGTCGACGAGCAGGAACAGCAGCGTGCGCGCCACGGCCATGGCCAGCGCCTTGAGCAGATGCCAGGGCATCTGCACGGCGCGCATGGCCGCGTCCGAGCCCCTGCGTTCGCCGCCGCGGCGCTCCTCGCGGGTGAGCTGCGCGTCGGCGCTGCACCCGATGGTGAGCAGCACCCAGAAGATGACGGCGGCCGCCACGACGCCGGCGGTCGGCGTGATGACCGCCGCGACGGCCGGCACCACGGTGAACGCGAACAGCGGCGCCTTGCCGCGCTGGAGATAGCGTATGCGCGCCTCGACGGCCGGGTTGGGCGCCGTCGGTCCCATCTGCGGTCCCATCCGCGGCGGCTGCGGGAATCCCGAGACCGGCATCGGTGCGGACTGCATCGGCATGGGTCGCATCGGCGTGACCGGCATGGTGGCGGGCGCGCCGTTCCCGGCCGGAGGCATGACGGCGGTCGCCTGCGTCGCCGGCTCACGCAGGAACGCCGGCACCGTGCCCGTCACGGGCGCGACGCCCGGACGGGCGTCCGTCGCAGGGGTCTGCGGCGGCAACGCGGCGGTCGCGGAACCGACGCCTCCGTCCGATGCCGTCTCCTGCTGCGGGCGATACGGCACGTAGGCGGGCGGCATCTCCTCCGGTCCGTCCGCCTCCTCCGGCTCTTCGGCGGCCGCCGTCCCGTCGTCGTCCGACGTGCCCGCAAGCCGTCGCAACCGGCGACGCGATTCGTCCGCCGTCCGTCCGGAACCGTCCGGAACGTCCCAGCCATGCCGCATCGCGGGCATCACCCGGGTACGCGACGGCAGGACGGCCGGGACGTCGGGTACCCCATCGTCGGCGAGCATGGCCGTGGCGTCGTCGGCGTCGAGCGGATCGCTGGCCAACGCCACCGTGCACTGGTCCGGACGCAACGCGCGCGTCGCGTCCGTCACGGCGTCCCAGTCGTCGCCGTCGCGCCACGCGGCGCGCGCCGACGCGGCGGGCGGTATGACGGCCGTGGCGGCGGTCGCCGGCATCATCCGCGTGCCGGGCAATGCCGCCGTGCCGGACAGACCGGACGGGGCGTCGGACATGACGGCCGTGGCGTCGCCGTCAAAAGGGCGCATCACCTCGGTGGCGTCGCCTGTCGTATGAGGCAGGGTGCTGTCGAGCGTGTCGTCGTCGAGCGCGGCGAACGGGATCAGCGCGTCCAACGCGATGGCGTGCAGCAGCTGATCGGGCGTGCACCGCTTCGCGGGATCGGGATTGAGGGCGCTGCGGAACGCGGTCAGCGTATGCACCGGCAGGCCGGCGAGATTCGCGTTGCCGGACGCCTCACGCTCCAGGACGGCCATCATCGGCTTCGTGCCGAACACCGGCTCGCCGGTGGCGGCGAACGCGAGCACCGAGGCGACCGACCACCAGTCGGTCGCCTCGCTCGATTCGGCGCCGTCGATGATCTCCGGGGCGATGAACCCCGGCGTGCCCATCACCAGGCCGGTGCGCGTCACGTGGCTTTCGCCTTCGCCCATCGCGATGCCGAAGTCGACGAGCACCGGGCCGGACGCGGACACCATCACGTTCGTCGGCTTGATGTCGCGGTGGATGATGCCCGCCGCGTGCACGGCGCGCACCGCGTCGATGAGCTTGCGGGCGAGCCGCTCCAGGTCGTCGCCCACGTACTTGCCGTTCGCGGCCACGTCGTCCTTGAGGTTCTTGCCTTCGATGAGTTCGGTGACGATGAACGCCACCGCGTCGTCGAGCTCCATGTCGACGATGCCGCACACGCCGGGATGGTCGACGCGCTTCAGCGCCATCGCCTCGCGGCGCAGGCGCTCGCGCGCGGTGACGTTCTCCTTGAGGTTCGGGTCCTGCGGTGTCCGCGCGCCGGGGTCCGCGCCGTCGCCGGACGCCTCGTCGGACAGCGAATCGCGCAGGATCTTCATCGCATACACCTGTCCGCCGTCGTCGTGCACGCGCCACACCGAACCCATCGCGCCGGAACCCAGCCGGGAGATGAGGGTGTAGCCGCCCACCACCTCGCCCGGACGGAGGTTCAACGCGCTCAAATCACTCATGGCACCCATCCTATCCATGGCCCGGGTATGCCGGAGCATATGTACCGGTCGTCGCCGGCCATGCGTGTTGCATGGTGCCGTCCGCTACGCTCCCGGGCTTTGTGGGCGTCGTTTCCGTGCCAAGCCTGGCGTGGAAGCGACGCTTAGGAGGTTTGCGCGGCGTTTCCGGCCACTCTGTGGCACGCCGACGCCGCTGATGAAGTCATCAGCGGCGTATGCGTGCCGATCTTGGCTCGGAAACGACGCTGGGGGCTCCGTAGGCGTCGTTTCCGTGCCAACGGGTGTATGGCCGCAGATGACGTTGGCTTTCCGCCGACGGTGTTGGCGCGGATCCGACGGTGGTGGCACGGATCCGACGGTGGTGGGACGGTGACGGATGCGGGATGGGCATGCCCATGGCCCGCGCCCGCGTTCGCCTCCCCTCTTCACGTCCCGTTCGCCCGACGGCGTTACGCTGGTGCGCATGGAACGTGAGTCGCAGCAGGAACCGTCCGCATCGTCCGCCGCACCGGAGGTGACGCCGGCGGCGGCGCCCGTCGGCGAACCGCTGGTCAGCGTCGTCATCCCCGTATACAAGGTGGCGGCGTACCTCGACGCGTGCGTCGCGTCGGTCACGGCGCAGACGTACCGGAACCTCGAGATCCTGCTCGTCGACGACGGCTCGCCCGACGAATGCCCCGCGATGTGCGACGCGTGGGCCGCACGCGACCCGCGCGTGCGCGTCATCCACAAGGCCAACGGCGGCCTGTCCGACGCGCGCAACGCGGGCATCGCCCAGGCGACCGGCGCGTACATCTACTTCGCCGATTCCGACGACACCCTCGCCCCGAACCTCGTGGAGGACTGCCTCAAGGCGATGCGCGAGTACGACGCCGACCTGGTGATGTTCCAGTTCGACACGATCTCCGATTCCGGCAGGCCGCTGCTCTCCGACTACCGGCACAACGACTTCTCGCACGTGCAGGTGCTCACGCCCGTCGAGGCCGTCAAAATGCAGGTCAAGGCCGAGATCGACGGCTACTTCTGGGCGTTCCTCGCGCCGGCGTCCACCTATCAGGGCAGCGGGTTCTCGTTCCCCGTGGGGCGCAAGATCGAGGATCTCTCGCGCATCTGCGAGGTGATCGGCGCCGCCACACGCGTGGTGCGCATCCCCGAGGCGCTGTACCACTACCGCATGCGCGAGGGGTCGATCACCGCCGGCCTGGACCCGCAGCTGATGCGCGACTGGATGAAGGCCGCCGACGACCGCGAGGCGTACGTCGTCGGCCGGTTCCCCGAACTCAAGGGGTTCATGAAGCTCCAGCAGCTCAACTTCTTCGCCAACCTCGACTACGAGACCATCCGCCAGTCGCTCATCGCCGGGCTCAAGATCGACCCGGAGGACGCGGACCTGATGCGTCGGCGCATCGAGGGCCTGCGCCGGGACGTGGAGCATGGCGACGGCGACGAGACGATCCCGGACACGCTGCGCGACCTGCTGGGGCTGCTGCGGCTCGCCGTGTCCAAGGGGTCCGACGAGCGGGCCGCCGACGCCCACCCCGGTCTGGCGGACCTCTTCCACGACATGCGCGAGGATTGGCGCCAGATGCGCGTCCAGTGGGTCGGCGCCATGCAGGAGGCCATGCGCGAGAAGGGCTCCGAGCGTGTGGAAGTCCGTCGGGACAACGCGACGGAGTGACACGAAACGCCCAGCGAAAGCGCTTTCTTTGACGGGCGGCGACATTCGTGTATAGTGTTCCACAGATTCCGAGCAGTGATGTGCGGAATCCGATAAGTAAACGCCGAGGTTTGCGGGTTGTCGGAGATTGCAGCGATGCGGTCGAGGGCGACGAACGAATCAAAGCACAGTAAAGAAACACAAAGCAGTAATCCCTTTACAACGGATCGTGAGGCACGTACCTGCCTCTGAAAGGATGAACAAACCATGGCTGAAGTCATTTTCGACCACGTCACTCGTATCTACCCGGGCAACGACAAGCCCTCCGTGGATGATCTGAACCTTGATATCAAGGATGGCGAGTTCCTCGTCCTCGTCGGCCCCTCCGGCTGTGGTAAGTCCACCACGCTGCGCATGCTGGCCGGCCTCGAAGAGGTCAACAAGGGCCGCATCCTCATCGGTGATAAGGACGTCACCACCATGCAGCCGAAGGACCGCGACATCGCCATGGTGTTCCAGAACTACGCGCTGTACCCGCACATGACCGTGGCCGACAACATGGGCTTCGCCCTGAAGATCGCCGGCACCCCGAAGGAGGAGATCCGCAAGCGCGTCGAAGAGGCCGCCAAGATCCTCGACCTCACCGAGTACCTCGACCGCAAGCCGAAGGCCCTCTCCGGTGGCCAGCGTCAGCGTGTCGCCATGGGCCGCGCCATCGTGCGTAAGCCGAAGGTCTTCCTCATGGATGAGCCGCTGTCCAACCTCGACGCCAAGCTCCGTGTCCAGACCCGTACGCAGATCGCCGCCCTCCAGCGTCAGCTGGGCGTCACCACCCTGTACGTGACCCACGACCAGACCGAGGCTCTGACGATGGGCGACCGCATCGCCGTCATCAAGCTCGGCATCCTGCAGCAGGTCGGCGCCCCGACCGAGCTGTACGATCGCCCGGCCAACGTCTTCGTCGCCGGCTTCATCGGCTCCCCGTCCATGAACATCAACGTCCACCCGGTCGTCAACGGCAAGGCCCAGATCGGTGAGGACACCGTGGACCTGCCGGCCGAGGCCGTCAACAAGCTCACCCCGGAGGACGGCGGCAAGATCGTCGTCGGCTTCCGTCCGGAGGACGCCTCCCTGGCCCCGTCCGACGACCCCAACGCCTTCTCCCTGAAGGTCGTGAACGTCGAGGATCTCGGCTCCGACGGCTACATCTACGGCAACATCATCACCGATGGCTCCGCCGCCGAGGAAGCCCAGGTCATGTCCGACCAGAACAAGCTCACCACGGTCCGTGTGAACCCGCGTGCGCTGCCGAAGGTCGGCCAGACCGTCAAGATCAAGATCGACCCGGCCAAGATGCACCTGTTCGCTCCGTCGACCGAGCTGCGTCTGAACTGATAACACTTGGCCGGACGGTTGTTGGCCCGGTCAACCATTAAACGAGACGTCTCTCTTCCTCTCTAATCGTCTCGTTGGAGAAGCCCCGCTCTGTCGCGGGGCTTCTTTTGTATGCACGTCGTTTGTATACACGTCATGCGTGCGGCTCCGATGCGCATGCGTATGCGAAGACCCCCGTGACGTCGTCACGGGGGTCTTCGCTATGGTCGGTCCGGCCGGGGCCCTTCGTCAGCGGGACATGCGCGGCTGGACCGCGGCCGAGACCGGATCGTCAGTGCGCCCAGACGGCCGCGTCCGGATCGAAGTCCGGATTGTAGCCGTCGTCATCGTTGTCGTAGTAGGTGGACTCGTCGTCGATGACGCCGGAATCCGCCTCCTCGAGCAGCGTGTCGATGTCCTTCTTGTCGAGCATCTGCTTCGGCAGCACGTCCTGGATGTAGCTGGTCACGGCCTCGCTCATCGGCACGTCATGGCCGGCCTTCTCCGCGAGGAACCAGCGGTGGGTGAGCACCTCGTGGAAGAACTGCGCCGGCTCGATCTGCGAACGGTACTTCGCCGGAATCGAACGCACGGTCGGCTCGAACACCTCGCGCATCCAATCGGTCGCCACGATCTCCAGATCCTCGCCGTCACGCCACGTGGAGGCGCGGTAGGCGTCGAGGTCGTTGAGCAGGCGACGCGCCTGGTTCTCCTGCACGTCGAGGCCGGTGAGGCGCAGCAGCTTGCGGTTCGCGTAGCCGGCGTCGACCACGCGCGGACGGACCAGCACGCGCTTGCCGCCCTCCTCGGTCTTCATCTCCAGCTCGTCCACGTCGAAGCCGAGCTCGTTGAGCTTGTTGACGCGCTTCTCGATCTTCCACATCTCGTCCGGGCCGAACTTGTCGGTGTCGGTCAGGGCGCTCCACAGCGAGTGGTAGCGCTCCACCAGGCGGTTGCCCACCTCGATCTCGTCCACGTCGCCGGGCAGCAGCTTGCCGGAGCTCAGATCCATGAGTTCGCCGATGATGTTCGTGCGCGCCAGGTCGATATCGTACTCGCGCTGGCCGTTGGTGAGGTTGACCTGCAGGTCGCCGGTCTCGGCGTCCACGAGGAACGCGGAGAACGCGTCGGCGTCGCGCAGGAACAGCACGTTCGACAGGGACACGTCGCCCCAGTAGAAGCCGGCCAGGTGCAGGCGCACCAGCAGCACGGCCAGCGCGTCGATGAGACGTTCGGCGGTGTCGTTCTGCAGGTTGCGCGCGAACAGGGCGCGGTACGGCAGCGAGAACTTGAGGTGCTTGGTCACCAGGATCGCCTCGAGCGGCTCGCCCTCCTTGCTGTGGCGGCCCGTCACCACGGCGATCGGGCGGACGGCCGGCAGTTCGAGCTTCTGCAGGCGGCGCAGGATCTCGTACTCGCGCTCGGCCATCTGACGGGTGATCTCCTTCATCGCGTACACCTCGTCGCCCACGTGCACGAAGCGCACCACGTGGCGGGAGATGCCTCGCGGCAGGTTGGCGAGCAGCTCGTCCGGCCAGGTGGCCAGCGGCTTGTGCCACGGCAGCGTGAACATCTTCGGGTTCGAGCTGGCTGCGGTGATCTTCAACGCCTGCGGCTCCGCCGTGGCGGCCGATTCGTCCGCGGCCTGCACCGACGTGGCCTTCGCCGCGCGAGGGTCCAACTGTGAAAGATTCATTGCGGATTGCATTGCCGATCCTTACACTTCCGGTTTTTCGTTACTGCTGTGTTCTGTGATGTCCGATGCCTCAGCGCATCGCGGCCGGTCCGCGCGCCTCCATGTGCGCGGACCGGCCGTGCGGTGGGGTCAGGACCGCTGCTCCTGTGCCTTCGCTGCGGCGATGGCCTTGCGTCGGGCCTCGGCCACGGCGTACAGGCTGATGCCCGCCGCCACGGATGCGTTGAGTGATTCGACCTGGCTGGAGATCGGGATGCCGGCGACGGCGTCGCACGTCTCGCGCACGAGACGGCTCACGCCCTTGCCTTCCGATCCGAGCACGACCACCAGCGGGTCGGTCTCGAAGCCGGTCCCGCCGACAAGGCTGCTGCCGCCGCCGTCCAGCGCCACCGCGTAGTAGCCGCGTTCCTTGAGGCTTTCGATGGCCTTCGTGAGGTTCACCACGCGGCACACCGGCAGGTGCGCGGCCGCTCCGGCCGACACCTTCCACGCCGCCGCGTTCACCGAGGCGGAACGACGCTCCGGCAGGATGACGCCGTTCGCGCCGAACGCGGCCGCGGAACGGATCACCGCGCCGAGGTTCTGCGGGTCGGTGACGCCGTCCAACGCGATGAACAGCGGACGCGCGGCGAGACGCGCGGCTTCGGAGTTCGCGGCCTCCATGGCCTTCGACCTGCGGTCCGCACGATCCGCCAGCTCGGCGAGCGAGGCGTACTGGTACGGCTCCACCTTGAGGATCACACCCTGATGGTTGCCGGAGCGAGCGATGCGGTCCATCTCCAGGCGATCGGCCTCGAGCATGTGCACGTTGTGCGTGCCGGCGAGCTTCACGATCTCGCGCGTGCGGTCGTCATGCTCGATGCGGGAGAGCACGTACAGCGTGGAGCTGGGCACGCCCACGCGCAGCGCCTCGAGCACGGAGTTGCGGCCGAACACCAGATCAGTGGTGTCCGCCGAGGCGAACTTGTCGACGCGACGGCGGGCCGCCAGCCGCGGATCGGCCATCCTGCGGCGTTCCGCCGCCTTCTTCGCCGCGTACGCCTTGTGGTAGACGCGGTCCTCGGCCTTGGGCGTCGGTCCCCTGCCGCGGAGCGCGTTGCGATGCTTGCCACCCGACCCCTTGGTCGGTCCTTTCTTCGTAACCATAAGGGCCATTGTCTCACAAGGCCCAACCTAAGGGAACATACGGGGAACGCGGGGTGCGGGCCGGTCGCCCGGCGGTTGATTCGGCGACCGTCCGGCGGCTTATTCGACAACGCGGCCCGCCATGTTTCGCCGGTGGGAATCGACCATGTGGAATAATGGCAACCGTATGCATCGGCGGCAGTCGCGCCGGTGCCCATAACCGCGCAGTCCGTCGCGCACCGGAGAGACAACCGGCAGGCGAGGGGCGGGCTGACTACTCCGCGGCTATACCAAGGAGAACACCATGGTTGATCAGAAGGATCAATCCGCAGCGCTCGCAACGAACGAGAGCGCCATATCAGAGGAAACCCGCGCCCAGCAGGCGCTGCTCAACGACATCGACCCGAGCCTGACCGACGCGGCCGCGGTCGCCAAGGCGCTGGATGTGGACCCGGCGAAGGGCCTGAGCTCGGCCGAGGCCAAGCGCCGACTCGAGAAGTTCGGCCCCAACGAGCTGGCCAGCGCGCCGCCCGTGCCCAAGTGGAAGAAGTTCCTGGCCCAGTTCCAGGACCCGCTCGTCTACCTGCTGCTCGCCGCCACCGTCATTTCCGTGATCGCGTGGTTCATCGAGCGCGGCCACGCGGGCGCCGAGGGCGGCGAGCCGCTCCCGTTCGACGCCCTCGTCATCGTCCTCATCCTCATCGTCAACGCCGTGCTCGGCTACATCCAGGAGGCGAAGGCCGAGGCCGCCGTCGAGGCGCTCGCCCAGATGACCGCGCCGCAGACGTCCGTCCTGCGCGACGGCAAGGTCGTGCGCATCAACACCGCCGAGGTCGTCCCCGGCGACATCATCGTGCTCGCGGAGGGCGACTCCGTCTCCGCCGACGGCCGACTCGTCTCCGCCGCAAGCCTGCGCATCGCGGAGGCGAGCCTCACCGGCGAATCCGTGCCGGTCGGCAAGAAGCCGGACACGCTGCCCGAAGCCAAGGCGCTGGGCGACCGCACCAACATGATCTTCAACGGCACGTCCGTCACGCAGGGCACCGGCCGCGCCATCGTCACCGGCACCGGCATGAACACGCAGGTCGGCAAGATCGCCGACCTCCTGTCCGCCACCGACGACGAGCAGACGCCGCTGCAGAAAGAGATGGACTACGTCTCCAAGATCCTCGGCATCGCCGTGTGCATCATCGCGGCCGTCGTGCTCGCCGCGCTCGCGGTCCTCGAGGGCTTCCACTCCACGCAGGACGTCATCGACTCCCTGCTGCTCGCCGTCTCCCTCGCCGTGGCCGCCGTGCCCGAGGGCCTGGCCGCCATCCTCACCGTCGTGCTCGCGCTCGGCGTGCAGCGCATGGCCATGCACAACGCCATCGTCAAGAAGCTGCACTCCGTCGAGACGCTCGGTTCCGCGTCCGTCATCTGCTCCGACAAGACCGGCACGCTCACCCGCAACGAGATGACCGTCGAACGCGTCGTCACCCCGAGCGGCGAAGTGCAGATCACCGGCACCGGCTACGCGCCGGAAGGCAAGATGGTCGCCGCGGACGGCTCCCCGCTCGCCGACAGCCCGGCCCTCAAGGCCGAGGCGCTCGCGACGCTCGCCGTCGGCACGCTCGCGAACGACGGCGACCTGCGCGAGGAGCACGGCACGTGGGAGATCGTCGGCGACCCCACCGAGGTGTCCCTCATCGTCGCCGCCCGCAAAACCGGCGCGATGAAGGGCTACGAACAGTTCGCGCGCGTCGCCGAAGTGCCGTTCACGTCGGAGCGCAAGCGCATGTCGATCATCGCGAAGGACGCCACCGAAGGCGGCAAGCTCACCGTATTCGCCAAGGGCGCGCCGGACGTGCTGCTCGGCTACTGCTCGCGCATCGCCGTCGGCGGACAGGTGCGTCCGCTCACCGAAGGCGACCGGCAGACCATCCTCGCCACCGTCGAACGCCTCTCCTCCGAGGCGTACCGCACGCTGGGCGAGGCGTACCGTCCGCTCGGCACCGCCAACCTGTCCGAAGTGGACGGCATCCAGTCGAACGCCGCCGGCCAGGTCACCGACATCGCGGACCAATCGGACGCCATCGAGACGGACCTCATCTGGACCGGTATGGTCGGCATCATCGACCCGCCGCGCACCGAGGTGCGCGACTCCGTGGCCGAAGCGCACCGCGCCGGCATTCGCGCCGTCATGATCACCGGCGACCACCCGCTCACCGCGGCCCGCATCGCCTCCGACCTCGGCATCATCGAGAAGGGCGGCAAGGCCCTCACCGGCGACCAGCTCGACGAGCTCGCCGCCCGCGACGCCGCGACCGGCGACGGCAAGGGCACGAAGGCGTTCGACAAGGCCACCTCCGAGGTGTCCGTGTACGCGCGCGTGGCGCCGGAACACAAGCTGCGCATCGTCGAATCGCTGCAGCGTCAGGGCAACATCGTCGCGATGACCGGCGACGGCGTCAACGACGCCCCGGCCGTCAAGACCGCCGACATCGGCGTCGCGATGGGCATCACCGGCACTGAGGTCACCAAGCAGAGCGCGAAGATGATTCTCGCCGACGACAACTTCTCCACCATCGTGGCCGCCGTGCGCGAAGGCCGCGTGATCTTCGACAACATCCGCAAGTTCCTGCGCTACCTGCTCTCGAGCAACGTGGGCGAGGTGTTCACCGTGTTCTTCGGCGTGGTGCTCGCCGGCTTCCTCGGCATCACCCAGCCGGGCACGCAGGGCGTCACCGTGCCGCTGCTCGCCACCCAGCTGCTGTGGATCAACCTGCTCACCGACGCCGCCCCGGCGCTCGCGATGGGCGTCGACCCGCAGACCGAGGACGTGATGAACCGCGGCCCGCGCAAGGTCACCGACCGCGTCATCGACGCCTCGATGTGGGGCGACATCATCTACATCGGCGTCATCATGGCCGCCGTCACGCTCATCGGTATGGACATGCACCTGGCCGGAGGCCTGTTCACCGACCGTTCCGTCGACGCGCTCGGCCATGAGGCGCAGATGGTCGAGGCCCGCACGATGGGCTTCACCATCCTCGTGTTCGCCCAGCTGTTCAACGCGATCGCCTCCCGCTCCCACGCGCAGTCCGCGTTCGTGGGCCTGTTCTCGAACAAGTGGCTGTGGGGTGCGATCGGCCTGTCCGTGGTGCTGCAGCTCGTCGTGATCTACGTGCCGTTCCTCAACGGCGCGTTCGGCACGACCCCGCTCTCGCCGATGGCATGGCTCGAATGCATCGGCCTGGCCGCGTTCGTGCTCGTCGCCTCCGAGCTGCGCAAGTGCGTGCTGCGGGCGATGGCGCGCAAGTGAGCGCCCGGCGGTAGGGCCATCGCATAAGGGGGAGGTCCCATACGGCGTGTGCCGTATGGGACCTCCCCCTTTTCGTATGCGCGTTCGTTGGCATGCACGCTGTGCGTGCGGTCTGTGCGTGCGGTCTGTGCGTGCGATTGCGGTTCGCGTGGTCCGACGCGATGCGGCCTGCGCGGGTGGGCAGTTGCCCGCGCAGGCCGCCCACCCGCGTCAACGCCGGCTCACTGGCCGTCGCTGTAGGTGGTGCCGCCGCCGTTGTCCGCGGTGCCGTCCGAAGTGCCGTCGCCGGACTGGTCCTGGCTGTCCTGCTGTTGCTGCTCCTCCTGCTGGCGGCGCTGCTCCTCCTCCTGCTGGCGCTGCAGTTCGGCCTGCTTGTCCGCTTCCTGCTTGGCGGTGATGGAGTTGTTCACGTTGTCGATGGCGGTCTGCAGCTGCGTCTTGGCGTTGGTGATGTCGTCGTCGGACGACTTCGAGTTGTTCACCACGTTGTTCGCATTGGTGATGGCGGTCTGCAGCGCGGTGCGCGTGCTGTCGTCCTGCACCTGGCCGTCGGAGGAGGTGAGCAGGTTCTGCGCGCTGGAGATCGTGCTGTTGAGGTCGTTCTTCAGCGAATCGGTGGTCTTGGTGGTCTTGCTCTTGGTCACCGCGCTTTCGGCCTGCTTGAGGGTATCGAGCTGGTCGTCGGCCTGCTTCTTGGCGTCCTTGAACTTCTGCACGTTCGTCTTGAGGTCCGACTGGCTCATGTCGGCGCTGCAGCTGGCGTCCGTGGTGATGGAGCCCGCGTCGGTGATGGCCTGGTTGAGGGTGGTGAGCGTGTTCACGTCGCTCACCTGCGTGGACGTGGTGCCGTCGGCGGTCTGCTTGGCTTTCGCCGCCTCGTCCGTCAGCGCCTTGGACGACTTCTCGTACTTCGACTTCGCGCTGTTGCACACCGCGACCGTCAGGTCGCCGCTGTTGGAGCGGAACCAGAGGACGCCGCCCACGATGAGCGCGATGACGACGATGACCGCCGCCACGATGCCGGCGATCTGTCCCTTGGAAAGCTTGCGCTTGCCGCCGCCCTTGCCGTTGCCTTCGGCGCCGTCGCGTCCGTCGTCGTCGCCGTTGTTGGCGGAGTCATCGTCCTCGTAGAAGTCCTCCGGGGCGATGGACGGCGGCATGGAGACCGGCTTCGCCGCGTTCTCCGCCGCGATCCGATCCATCATGCCCGGCTGGAACACCTGGGTGGCCGCCTCGCTGGCGGCGGGCTCCGCCGGTTCGACGGCGGTGGGCATGGCGGTGGTGGCACCTTCCAGCGGGCTGAAGACGACAGTCTCGCCCGGCTGGGGGCCGGCGGCCGGTGCGGCCTGGGGCTGCTGCGGCGTCTGCGCCGGCGTGAACGCCATGGTGGGCTGGTCGGCCGGGGTGAACGCCTGCGTGGGCTGTTCCGCGGCGGGCGTCGGCGTGATGGCCTGCGTGGGCTGCGCGGCCTGCCGTTGTGCGGCGTCGTTCACCGCCTGGACGAAGTCCGGCACGAACGCCTGGGTCTCCTGGCCGGGGTCGGTGGCCGGCTGCGGGACCGACGGCACGGCCTGCGTGGCCTGCTCCTGCCGTTCCTGCGGCGTGGGCAGCGGCACCGGCGGCAGCGACGGCGTGGGCAGGGAGGCCGGAGCGGGAGCGGTCGGAGCGGTCATCGACGTCGGCACGACGGGCGTCGACGGAGCAACGGGAGTGACCGGCGTGACGGGAGTGACCGGCGTGACGGGGGAGGAGACGAAAGGCGACTGCGCGGACACGGCGCCGGGCATGTCGAACGACACGTCGAACTGCGGGGTGAATGCCTGCGTGGCCTGCGGATCCGTGCCGGCGGCCGGCGCGATGGGCGTAGGCTGGACGGCCGGCATCACCGGTGGCTGCGGCGCGGCGGCACCGGCTCCCGCGGACTGCTGCCAATCGGGCGTGAACGCCTGCGTGGCCTGCGGGTCATCCTGCCCGGTCTTGTCCTGCGGGTTCTTGTTCTGGAAATCGAAGTGGAACTCACCCATCGTGGGGTCGGTCATCATGTCTCCTCAATGCTTGGAATGCGTGGCGGCGGCCCGTGCGACGGCCGCTGCGGCGGAATGCCGGTGGCGGCGGTCAGTCGTCGATGTGAGCGCGGTAGAAATTCACGTACGAACGGCTGGGGGTGGGCCCGCGCTGGCCCTGATAATGCGATCCCACGCCGTTGGAGCCGTACGGATGCTCGGCGGGGGAGCTGAGCTGGAAGAAGCACATCTGGCCGATCTTCATGCCCGGCCACAGCTTCACCGGCAGCGTCGAGACGTTGCTCAGCTCCAACGTGATATGCCCCTCGAAGCCCGGATCGATGAACCCGGCGGTGGAGTGGGTGAGGATGCCGAGACGGCCCAGCGAGCTCTTGCCCTCCAGACGGGCGGCGATCGTCGGATCGAGCTTGACATACTCCCACGTGGAGCCGAGGGCGAATTCGCCGGGATGCAGGATCCACGGCTCGTCCGGCTGCACTTCGAACTGCTCGGTGAGCGCACCCTGGTTCTCCGCCGGATCCACATACGTGTACGCGTGGTTGTTGAACAGGCGGAAGAAACGATCGAGACGCACGTCGATGGATGCGGGCTGCACCATCTCGGGGGTCCACGGCTCAAGCGAGATATGACCTTCGGCCTGCGCGGCCAGAATGTCGCGGTCGGACAGCAGCATGAACTCACCTCAACGAATCGATGGACGGGATACACCTAACCAGCCAGTCTAACGCCCACCCGGAACTATGGGCCCATCA
This sequence comes from Bifidobacterium sp. CP2, assembly GCF_018555635.1. Taxonomy (NCBI): domain Bacteria; kingdom Bacillati; phylum Actinomycetota; class Actinomycetes; order Bifidobacteriales; family Bifidobacteriaceae; genus Bifidobacterium; species Bifidobacterium sp. CP2. The sequence goes on from NZ_JAFEJX010000008.1 coordinate 97,929, forward strand.
TCTTCCCGGGATTCACGGGCCTCCCCGCATGCGGCGGGCGTCCGGATGCCCGAGACTTTCAGGAAATCCACAGGCAACGGTGGAGGGAAGCACAGGAACGTATGGTTATCTAGGACATGTCGGCAAGAGCGCCGGCCCGGAGCGCAAGTTCCCGACAACTGAACCTTTCTTCTTCTCTCTCCTTTCTCTGGCCCCGGCGGTGACCCCGCCGGGGTTTTCCGTTTCCGTCGTCGTCTTCCCTCCATCGGACATTCATCCCGCAGACCTATGGAGGAACCGCGCCCCCGGGCTAGACTGGACGCGGAAGGCGATGTGGCATACGAACGAAGGGGACGATAGATGGCGGACGATTTCGACCACCTGGAAGACGACTACGAACAGGCCGGACGCGTGCCCGCACGCGGACGGACACGTCCTGCAACCGCATCGCCCGGCATCCGGCCCCACGAAACCATCTACCGCGTGGGAGAGCGGGCCGACACCGGCAGCCGCGTATGCTCCGCACTCGCCCTGCTCACCGGCCTCGGCTCCATCGCGCTGGGAGGCGCCTCCGCGGCCCACGAACTCGCCCCCGCCTACCTCGACCCGAACGGCACCGTCCCCGGACGGTTCATCGCCATCGCCTGCGCCACCCTCATCGGCGTGACCCTCATCCTCGTCATCGCGGCCAAAGCCAGCCGGCCGCGCAACACGAGTCGCCGCGGCACCGGGGCGACGGGACTCGTCGCCATGTTCCTCGCCGTGCTGCTGCTCGCACTCGGCGTGGTCGTCGGCATCCTCTTCCCGGCCGGACTGATCCGTCCCGCCATGCGCGACGAAGCGCCGGTCGGCAGCGAGGACGGCATGCGGTACAGCATCGAACGCGTCACCGGAACCTGCGAAGGCGGCTGGACCGACGTGGACGTGCACGCCTACCCGGGCGTGCAGGTCGTGGCCGTCTGCCCCACCACGCGCGTGGCCTACGCGCTGTTCGAATCGGACACCGCCGCCGGACTGTACCGTACGCCGCTCGAGACGAAGGTCGTCGAACTGCTCGACGAGCACGCCGACGATACGCAGGCCCAAGGCGACTGGTGCATGCTCACCGGCGGCAGGTGGGTGGCGTTCGGCGGCAAGGACGCGATGACCCTGCTGGAACAGGAGTGGGGCGGCAAACTCGACACCGTCGGAACAACCGACACCACAGGCGCGCAACAAGGCCAACAGGAATAGAGTGGACGCCATGAGCATCGACCTGACCATCGCCCAATACTCGCGGGGCGGCGGGGCCACCCACCCCACGCACCCGTTGTTCCTCTGCCTGCACGGCTGGGGATCGAACGAGATGGAGATGGCCGACCTCATGCGCCAGATCGCGCCCTACAACGACTACGCCTCCCTGCGCGGCCCCATCCGTCTGTCCGGCGGCGACGCGTTCTCGCCCGGCGCCTACGCATGGTTCACCGAACGCGTGCCCATGGGCGAGGACCTCGACCGCGACGCCTACGAGATGGCCCGGTCCATCGACCGGTGGGTCGGCAACAACCTCGCCGACGAACGCCAGGTCGTGCCGCTCGGCTTCTCTCAAGGAGGCCTGCTCGCCACGCACCTGCTGCGCGTCAACCCACGCCGATACTGCGCCGCCGTCTCCCTTTCCGGATACCTCGCGCCGGCGGCCGTGCCCGGCACCGCACCGGCCGACGGCATCCTCGACAACTACAACATCCCCGTCTTCTACACGTACGGCAAGAACGACGACGTCGTGCCCAAGTACGAGCTGTTCGCCGCGCAGGCGTGGCTGAACGAGCACACGTGGCTCACCACGAAGAGCTACCGCGCGCTCGACCACAACGTGAGCCTCGAGGAGCTCACCGACCTGCGGCAGTGGCTGCTCGACCACGACATCACGTCCGGCATCCTGTGACGGGGGTGACGGCGTCGCGTGCGGTATCGCGGGCGGCGTCGCGGGCGGCGTTGTGGGCGGCCGGCGGACAACAAGTGGAAACCGGACGGGCCGGGCGCATACGGCGCGTTTAGACTGAAGCCGTGAACGCAGCAATCGCAGCAATCGACGAGAAACACGACAACGGCCGGGACGAGAACCGGGCGGACCGGGGGAACCGCGAGAACCGGGCGGACCGGGAGAACCGGGCGGGTCGGGACGGGACCCTTGACGAGAACCATCTGGACGAATCGCCGCGGGGACTCATCATCATGGGCGTCGTCGGCGTGTTCGTCGGCATCCTGTCCGGCCTGTTCGGCATCGGCGGCGGCACCGTCATCGTGCCCGCGCTGGTCTGGCTCGGCCTCACCCAACGGCATGCGGCCGCGACCTCGATGATGGCCATCGTGCCCACCGCCGTTTCCGGCGTCATCTCATACGCGATCGAAGGCGACGTCGACTGGATCGCCGCGGCGCTCGTGTTCGGCGGCATGTTCGCAGGCGGGCAGATCGGCTCGTGGCTGCTCTCCAAGCTGCCGGAAGTGGTGCTGCGATGGGTGTTCGTCGTGTTCCTCGCGTTCGTCATCGTCAACCAGGCCATGTCGAACCCGTCGCGCGATTCCGAGATCGCCATGAACGCCGGCACCGTGATCGGGCTCATCGCGTTCGGCCTGGTCGCCGGCGTCCTGGCCGGACTGCTCGGCATCGGCGGCGGCGCGATCTGCGTGCCCGCGCTGTCGATCCTGTTCGGCGCGAGCGACCTCATCGCGCGCGGCACCTCGCTGCTCGCCATGTTCCCCAACTCCATCACCACGTCCGTGGCGAACGTGCGCCGGCGCATGGTGCACGTGAAGGCGGCGTTGATCATCGGCGTCGTCGCGGCCCTGACCGCGCCGCTCGGCACCTGGCTCGCCGCCGCGGTCACCCCGCGCACCGGCGCGATCATGTTCACCGTGTACCTGTCCGTGCTGCTCGTACGTTCCGTGTTCGTGGCGATGAAGGCCACGCGCCGCGCGCGGTGAGACGCCCCGCGCGGGTGCGCCGTACGTTCGCCGCGCGGGTGCGCCGCCCGGATGCATGGTGCGGATGCATGGCGCGTCTCGCGTACGCCGTGTGCTTAACGATTTCCTAACCCGTTTCCTATACTCTGGACCATTGGCCGACGCCCGAGGAGAGCGGGCGACGAGAGGGACGAGGAAACCGGAAAGAGCGTCATGGCTGTTGTCGAACTCATATTGTGCATCATCGCGGCGGTCGTGCTGTCGTCGTTCCTCAGCCGGTTCATCCCCAAGGTATCCACGCCGCTCGTGCAGATCGCGTTGGGCGCGATCATGGCGCAGCTGCCGTTCTTCCCCAACGTGAGCCTCAACCCTGAAGTGTTCATGGTGCTGTTCATCGCACCGCTGCTGTACCTCGAGGCGCACGAGATCGACAAATCCGCGCTGCTCAAGACGCTCAAGCTCAGTTTGTCTTTGGCCATCGGCCTCGCCATCGCCACGATGGCCGCCGTCGGGTTCGCGCTGCACGCGATATGGCCCGCGATGCCGCTGGCCGCCGCGCTCGCGTTGGGCGCGGCCCTCGGCCCCACCGACGCCGTCGCCGTCAGCTCGCTCGGCAAGGAGGCGTCGCTCACGCTGCGCCAACGCGGCGTGCTCAAAGGCGAATCGCTGTTCAACGACGCCTCCGGCATCGTCGGCTTCCAGTTCGCCATCGCCGCCGCCGTCACCGGCGAATTCGCCGTGGGCGAGGCCACCGGCGACTTCATCGTCTCGTTCATCGGCGGATCCCTGTTCGGAGTGGTCGTGGGACTGGCCGCGAACTGGCTGTTCGAGACCATCCGCTCGCTCGGCTGGGAGACCACCACCACGCGCATCCTCATGGAACTGTTCCTGCCGTTCCTGCTGTATTTGGGCGCGGAGGAGGTGCACGTCTCCGGCATCCTGTCCGTCGTGGCCGCCGGCCTGCTGGTCCGATTCGACCGCACCGGCATCGGCCCCAACGTGGCGCGCACCAACATCGTCGCCACCAGCGTGTGGGGCGTGCTCTCGTTCACGCTCAACGGCGCCGTGTTCATCCTCCTCGGCATGCTGCTGCCCGGCGCCATGACCGCCAGCTGGTCCGACCCGTGGGTGAGCAACCAGCTGCTCATCGGCGTCATCCTGCTCGTCACCGGCGTGGTCATCGCGCTGCGGTTCATCTGGGTGACGGCCATGCTGCGCATCGCACGCGACGTGAACACCGGCAAACGACGCAAGATGACCGTCGAACGCCTCCGTTCCGCGGCCGTCATGACGTTCGGCGGCGCCAAAGGCACCATCACCCTGTCGCTGATGTTCACCATCCCCTACTATCTGGCCGCAGGAACGCCGTTCCCCATGCGCGACGAACTCATCTTCATCGCCTCCGGCGTCATCGTCATGACGCTGCTGCTCGCCAACTTCATGCTCCCGCTGCTCGCACCCAACCGTCACAAGGACGACGTGGGCGAACTCACCGAAATCACCATCGAAGTGCTGCGACGCACCATCGAGGAACTCACCGGACGCATCACGCCGGACAACCGACGGGCCGTACTCATGGTCATCGACTCGTACACGAAACGCATCGGACGGCTCAAGCACCGCATCGGCGCACTCGACCCGCAGGGCTACGGACGCCTCCAGATCCGCGCGCTCAACTGGGAGAAGGAGTTCGTGCACGACAGGCTCCTCGACGTCAAAGCGCACCCCAGCATGGACAAGGCCACGCAGGAACTCAACGTGGAGGCGTGCGAACGCATGCTCGACCAGATCATGAACACGCTGCGCCACACCACCGCCGGACCGGACTCCGGCAGGCTCGGATGGCAGATCAGCGGCCGCATGCGCGGATGGCGGCACCGCACCATGAACCTCGTGAAACGCACCGTCAACCGCATCCGCCGCACCACGCCGCTGGTGAGCGAGGACCAGATCTTCGCGCACACGCGCGTCCTGCAGGTCGAGGCCATCGAGCACGTGATCGCCATGCTCGAGGAGGAGATGACGTACGACAGGTACGACACCGAATTCTGCTCCGCCCTGATCCTCGACTACCGTCGCGCCGAAGCCTCGCTCAAGTCGCGGCCCAACGTGGCCGGCAGCGCCGTGGCCGCCAGCCAGGCCGAGGAGGTCAAGAAGCAGAGCTACGCCATCGAGCTCGGCGTGGTGCAGGACATGCTCGAGGCCGGCGACATCTCCCGCTCCCAGGCCAAGGAGCTGAGGCGCAACATCTACGTCATGCAGGTGGATGCCGATTCCGGCATCTGACGGCACGTCCGGGTCGGCTGTCAGTTCCGGCGTCTGCCGGTCGGCAGGCCCGAGACCTGCGGAAGGCATCCCTGCGGAAGGCATTGGGTTCCGGTTCCACGGACCCGGCCACCGGTACATTGGTCGGTATGCGATACGACGAGGAGATGGGTGAGGCGTTGGCGCTGGCCCGACGCGCGGCGGCCGCCGGCGACGTGCCGGTGGGTGCGCTCGTGGTCGACGATGCGACTGGCGTCGTGATCGGCCGCGGCTACAACACGCGTGAGGCGGACGGCGATCCGCTCGCCCATGCGGAGATCGTCGCGATGCGTGAGGCCGCCGCGGCGCGTGGCGACTGGAATCTCGCCGATTGCACGCTCGTCGTCACGTTGGAGCCGTGTCCGATGTGTGCGGGCGCGTGCCTGCAGACGCGTATCGGGCGCATCGTGTTCGGCGCGTGGGATGCGAAGCTCGGCGCCTGCGGTTCGATTTGGGATATTCCGCGCGATCCGCACGTGGGGCATGTGCCGGAGGTGCATGGCGGCGTGCGCGAGGGGGAGTGCGCCGCGCTTCTCGCCGTCTTCTTCGCCGGTCGGCGGTGACGCAGGGTACGATTTGTCCAAGTGAGGGGGATAGCTATGAAGGCTCGGCGGATTCGATTATCGGTGGCGTGGCTGGTTGCGAGCGTTATTGCGGTTGTGGTTATCCTTTTGGGTGCCGGAATGGCTGTCAGGAGGGAATTCCTGGTCGATACGAGTTCGACGGTCATTGAGATATCGCAATCCCGGTTATTCTCCCGCGAGACGCTTCTGGATGGAGCGAAGCATATCGAGAATGACGCTTCGGATTTCCGAGGATGCAGTATAGACAGGATTGTGTATCGCGAGCCGCATCCTATGGTGGCTGGCGGAGATGGAAGAGACAAGCCCGGGACTCAGACGACATTCATGATGTATTACCATTGCGAGCACGAACAGAAGTCGATTCCTCAAAACGGTTCGTATGAGTACAGATTGATGTATCAGCCATCCGATTCCACGGATGGGACCGGATGGCTGACGGTCGATCATGGCAATGGGTGATGCTGTCGGTGGTGTCGCAGACGGACTGTTTCTCGTTCTGGATGCGCTCTCCGTGAATCGGTTAGGCGGGGCTACGACTGGTCGTTTCGCTAGGAGGGGTGTTTGCGAATCGGTCCGGCGGTATGCTGCCGACTTGCTTCGCCGAGGGGCCCTTATCCGCGTGATCGTCATGCACAGGCGGGAAAACACACGAGATTCCTCTGAAGGACGGCCTGTTGCCCTACCATCGGAACCGATACAGACCCCGACGCGAATCGAATCCCCAGGAGGTCAGCAATGACGCGCATCGAACGATTCACCGGCGCCGCAGCCGACGGCACGCCAATCACCCTCATCTACGCCGAACAGGACGCCGCCGTACGCCCGGACGCCGCCGTCGCGTTCGCGCTCGCCTTCCCCGGCGACGACCTGCCGCGCTTCGTGCACTGGGGCAAGCCGGTCGCCGCACCCGAGACCCTGCTCTCCCAGGTCGACGCCCTGAAGCCGCAACGCGTGTCCGGCGCTCTCGACGAGACCGCATGGCCGTCCATCCTGCCTACGCAGAGCGAATCGTGGATCGGACAGAAGCGCTTCGAGGTGCGCCGCGACGGCGTCGAACTGTTCCCGTGCTTCACCGTCACCGACATCGCAACGGCGCTCGACGCGCGTCCCGCGCTCGACGTGACGCAGGCCGTCGACGCCCCCGAATCCACGCCCGCGGAAGCGCGCGTGACCACGCCGGCCGTCACCGTCGACACCCCGGTCGTCACCGTCACCGCCGAGGACGCCGAACTGGGCGTGCGGATCGTCTGGACCGCGGAACTGCTGCACGGCGGCCTCGTCCGCCAACGCGCCACCGTCACCGACACGACCGACGCGGCGGCTGGCGCGCTCGAAATCGGCCGTGTCGAACTCGGCTTCCCGCTGCCCGCCGTCGCCACCGAGATCCTCACCACCACCGGACATCATCTGCGCGAACGCAGCCCGCAGCGCCAGCCGCTCACCGTCGGCCGGTTCGAGAAGGTCTCGATGGCCGGTCGTCCAGACTTCGACGCCTCCCTTCTCCTTACCGCGGGCGTGCCCGGCTTCGGCTTCGAACACGGCGAGGCGTACGCCGTACACGTCGGCTGGAGCGGCAACAGCGTGCTGTCCGCCGAACGCCAGCCGTACACCACCGGCCTGATCGGCGGCGGCGAAGTCCTGTTCGGCGGCGAAGTCATCCTCTCCTCCGGACCCGCGTACACGACGCCGTGGGTGTACGGCGCGACCGGCGACGGCCTCAACCAGATCGCCGCACGCTTCCACACCTACCTGCGCGACCGTCACCCCGAACTCGCGTCCAAGCCTCGCCCCGTCATCCTCAACACGTGGGAGGCCGTCTACTTCCAGCACGACTACGACACCCTCAAGGCGCTCGCCGACAAGGCCGTCGAGTCCGGCGTCGAACGCTTCGTGGTGGACGACGGCTGGTTCGGCTCCCGTCGCGACGACACGTCCGGTCTGGGCGACTGGCAGATCTCGTCCGCGGTGTGGCCCGAAGGCCCGAAGAGCCTCAAGGCGCTCGCCGACTACGTCCACGGCAAAGGCATGGAGTTCGGCCTGTGGTTCGAGCCGGAGATGATCAACCCCGATTCCGACACGTACCGCGCCCACCCGGAGTGGACGCTCAAGCCCACGCTGGACCGTCTGCCGATGCAGGGCCGCTCCCAGCAGGTGCTCGACCTGACTAACCCGGAGGCGTACGCCTACATCTACGGATGCATGGATCGGCTCGTCGGCGAGCTTGGCATCGACTACATCAAATGGGACCACAACAAGCTCGTCACCGAGGCCGTCTCGCCGCGCACCGGCCGCCCGGCCGTGCACGCGCAGACCCTCGCCGTCTACCGCATCTTCCACGACCTGCGCGAGGCCCATCCGGGGCTTGAGATCGAAAGCTGCTCGTCGGGCGGTGGCCGCGTCGATCTCGGCATCCTCGAGTTCGCGAGCCGCATCTGGGTGTCCGACTGCGTCGATCCGGTCGAGCGCGCCGACATCCAGCGCTACACGTCCCTGCTCGTACCGCCGTGCATGATGGGCGAGCATGTGGGCGCGAGCCCCGCGCACTCCACGCAGCGCGCCACCAGCCAGGAGATGCGCATGGCCACCGCGTTCTTCGGGCACATGGGCATCGAATGGAACCTGCTCAAGGAGCCGGCGGAGGCCCTCGCCGAGTTGGGCGAGTGGACCGCCGAGTTCAAGAAGCACCGTGCATGGTTCGCCGTGGACGCGTGCGTCCATGCGGACACCCCCGACCCGGCCGTGCGTCTCGACGGCATGGTCAAGCCGGACGGTTCCGCCGCGTTCTACCGCTTCACGCAGTTGACCACCGGCCAGACCTATCCGGCCGCGCCGGTCCGTCTGCCCGGCCTCGACCCGGACGCCGTCTACCGCGTGCAGCCGCTGCACCTCGATCTTGACCTTGCGGCGCTCGGCCTCGGCAATGGTCAGTCGACGCTCGGCTGGTGGACCGCCGACGGCGTCCTTATGACCGGCCGAGCGCTCGCCACCTACGGCCTGCGCCCGCCGAGCCTGCATCCTGCGCAGGCGGTCCTGTTCACCGCGGTCCGTCAGTAGGCCGTCGGTAGGACGTCGGTAGGCCGTCGGTGGCCGTCAGTCTGTGGGCTGACGGTGACCTGCGGCTGCCGGTTGTGCAGTCCGACAGTCCGCCGGCCCTCCGGCACGCGGGCTTGCCTCCGTCGCCCCTACTCCCGCACCGGCGCGCTGGTCGCGCCGGGCTGGACCTCCACCGGCACGGTGGTGTGCGGCTCCTCGAGCGTCTTCCCTTCGATGAGGTCGAGCGCCTTGCGCGCCGCGATGCGTCCCATCTCGCGCGGGGGAGTGGGCACCATCGTGCTCAGGTCGATGGCGTCGGCCACGTCGGAGCCGTCGAATCCGAATACGGACACGTCGTCCGGCACGCGCGCGCCGGCCTGCCGCAGTTCGTGGATCACCCGCAGTGCGTAGTGGTCCGACCACACGCAGATTGCGGTGGGGCGTTCCGGTTGCGTGAGCATCGTGGCGATGACCCGTTTGGCCGATTGCGGTTCGTGCGGGTCGATGTAGTGGATGCCGCAGTCGGTCAGTCCCAGCGAGACGATTTCGTCCTTGTATCCGCGGGCGCGTGCGTCGAAGCCCCATGCGGTGCCGTTGAGCGGGTCCACGCGTCCGATGTAGCAGAAGCGGCGATGCCCCATCGCGGCGAGGTAGCGTACGGCCATCGCTTCCGCCGCCTCGTCGTCGATGGCGATGGATGCCTGGCAGCAGCTGATGTACGGCGAGTTCACGGAGACGATGGGCATGTCCATGCCGGCCAGCGTGTCGGCCTCCTCCTGTGTGGCGGAGAAGCCGGTGACGATGAGGGCGTCCGCGTTGCGGTTGGCGGGCAGTCGGGTGAAGAATTCGGCGCGTTCGTCCACGCTGCCGGCGCGGTAGAGCATGAGGTCGTATTGCGCGCGGCTGAGCACGTCGTACAGGCCTTCGTACAGTTCGCCCATGAACCAGCCGGCGATGGTTTCGCGGGCGAGCAGCGCCACGCGGTTGGTGCGTCCGCTGGCCAGGGCCGCCGCCGACCGTGACGCCGTATAGTTGAGTTCCTTGGCCGCTTTGAGCACCTTTTCGCGCGTCGCTTCCGCCACGTGGTCCTTGCCGCGCAGCGCGCGTGAGGCGGTGAATGTCGAGACTCCGGCCGCTAGGGCCACGTCGTTGATGGTCGCGCGTTTCATGGTGATCGCCGGGTGCGCGCCCCCGGCTGCGCGTCGCGCACCGCGGGCCGTCCGGGCCGTCCTTTCTGCGGCGTCGGGTGGTACTGCTGTGATGCCACACCATCATATTGCGTTTTCCGGTATGCGTGTGCAATCGATTGCTCCGATACGGTCCGACGCCGTGCGGATGTGCGGTGTGTGCGTGTGCGCGTGCCGTGTTGACATGGCTTCGCGTGCGGGTTACGATGTTGCGTAATCGATATCGCAAATACGGCGTAAGCACATCTGAAGGAGCTGTGTGAGCGCTATGGTACCGATTGCACAACAGGAGATACGAGGAGGTAATCCGATGAGGAGCATGATTCGCAAGGCCGGCGCGCTGCTGGCCGCGTTCGCCATCGCCGGCACGCTGACCGCGTGCGGCCCCGGTTCCGCGAACAACGCGAAGGAGGACACCAAGCCCACGGACGTGAACACCGACCTGGGTGACAAGAAGTACGAGCTGACCCTGTGGGACGGCGCCGGCCTGAAGGCCGTGGACGAGGCTCTGATCGCCGGCTTCGAGGCGAAGTACCCGAACATCACCATCAAGGGTCAGTACGATCCGGACAACGTCTCCGGACAGAACGGCCCGCGTGTGATTTCCGCCTCCGATGCCCCGGACATCGCCCGCGTCACCGACATGAACACCGCCGTGCGCGGCAACCACCTCATCTCCCTGGAGGCGTACGTCAAGGCGTACGGCTGGGACGTGCCGGACTCCCAGACCGAACTGTACCGCGTGGACTCCAACGGCAAGCTCGGCGACGGCGACCTGTACGCGCTGCCCAACTCCTACTCCGTGACCGGCATCTACTTCAACACCAAGCTCGCCAAGCAGCTGGGCATCGACGCGGCGCCGAAGTCGGTCGACGAGTTCGTCCAGGACATGCAGAAGGCGAAGGACGGCGGCGTCCTGCCCATGATGACCTACGCCAAGGATGGCGGCACCTCCTTCGTGTTCCAGGCGCTCATGGCCAACAACAGCTCTGCCAAGGACGTGCAGAACTGGATCCTGCAGAAGTCCGGCAGCTTCGACACCAAGGCCGCGCAGGACGCGGCGGCCACCCTGCAGGAGTGGAACAAGAAGGGCTACCTGCCCAAGGGCGTGAACGCGGTGGACGCCTCGACGGCGCTCAGCCGCTTCTGCTCGGGCGAGGGCCTGTTCTTCCCCAGCGGCAACTGGAACCTCGACACCATCGCCAAGTCGCTGGGCGAGGACGTGCAGTTCTTCGCATTCCCGGGCGCCACGGCCGAGGACGAGCCGAACGTCGCCGCGAACGCCGGCGCGTTCTACGGCATCCCCGTGAACTCCAAGAACCATGACGCCGCCGCCGCGTTCCTCAACTACACGCAGAGCGACGAGGCGCAGCAGATCATCGTGGACAACTCCGGCTACCTGCCCAAGGCCTCCACCGACGGCCTCAAAGCGAACAGCACGCTCCAGCAGAGCATGTTCGACTCCTACGCGGGCGTGCTCACCAGCGGCCACACCAGCGACTTCATCAACAACGCCACGGCCGGCATGCAGGCGAGCGGCCTGATCCCGAACTTCCAGCTGCTGCTCGACAACAGCATCACGCCGCAGGAGTTCACCAAGAACGTCCAGGCGCAGTACGAGAAGGAAGCCAAGCAGTAGAGCCAAGCAGTAGTAGGCCCCAGCCCATCTCAAGGACGCGGGCCGCGGGCCGCGGCGCCGGCGTCGCCTCCGGGCGGCGCCGGCGCCTTCCATGAAGGAGGAACGACATGACGATGACGACCCCGTACCAGGGGAACCTGGCGGCGCTGCCGATGCTGTGCGACGAGGTCACCCGGTCCATCAACGCGGAGAACCCGCACGGCCTGCCGGGAGGCGCGTGCCATGAGGCCGGTCCGCTCGGCCCCTCGCGCAAGGGCCGGCCGTGCCTGACCGACGTGGCGCCCGGCGCCTCGGTCACCCTGGCCGACATCGAAGGCCCCGGATGCATCCGGCACATGTGGTTCACCGTCACTGACCGCACCGACGACGCGAACCGGTACGTGCTGCGCGACCTGGTGCTCGCCATCTACTGGGACGACGAGGACGAGCCGTCCGTGGAATGCCCGCTCGGCGACTTCTTCTGCTGCGGGTTCGGCCGTAGCTGCGACGTCACGTCCATGCCGATCACCGTGGCGCCGACCCGCGGCATGAACTGCTACTTCGCCATGCCGTTCCGCCGGCGCGCGCGCATCGTGGTCCGCAACGGGCATCCCAACCCCATCCCTGCCCTGTTTTACCAGATCGACTACGCGCTGGGCGAGGCGTATGCGGACCCGTCGCTCGCCTACTTCCACGCGCAGTGGCGCCGGCAGCCGGTGACCGAGACCGCCCACGACTACGTCATCCTCGACGGCGTCGAAGGGCGCGGACAGTACGTCGGCACGTATCTCGCCATCTCCACGCTGCAGCGCTACTGGTGGGGCGAAGGCGAGGTCAAGTTCTACATCGACGGCGACGGCGAATACCCCACGGCGTGCAGCACCGGCACGGAGGACTACTTCGGCGGCGCGTGGAGCTTCGCCGGCGTCCGCGACGGCCGCGCCGTCGAACGCACGTTCTGCGCGCCGTACTTCGGCTACCCGTTCCACGCCACGCACGACGACGGCGTCTTCAACCCGTACCACGACGATTCCTGCCCGCCGATGCGCGGCCTGTACCGCTGGCACATCCCCGATCCGGTCCGGTTCCGCGAGGGCCTGCGGGTGACGCTGCAGCAGATCGGTTCGGGATACGAGGGCGCGTTCGAACGTCAGGACGACGTGTCCAGCGTGGCCTACTGGTACCAAAGCGAGCCGCACGCGCCGTTCCCGCCGCTGCCGGAGGGGCGGGCCCGTCACCCCCGGTGACGGGGAGTCGGACGCAAGGAAGGCCGTGAAGCCCGTGAGGTAGCATCGAGGCACATCCGCGCGCATCGTCGCACACATCGGCGGCGCGCATCGGCCGCACGCGCGGGCACGGCAAAGGAGGGGCCATGGGTGAACCCACGATCTACGAGGTCGCCAAGGAGGCGGGCGTCTCCGCGGCCACGGTCTCCCGCGCCATCAACGGGCGCGACCGTATCTCCGAGGCGACGCGCCGGAAGGTGTTCGAGGCGTGCGAGCGGCTGGGGTTCTCCGTGTCCAGGACGGCGTCGATGCTGCGCACAGGCAAGAGCAACCGCATCGCGTTGACCGTCGGCAATTCGCTCGCCGGGTGGTTCAGCTCGGAGCTTGCGGAGGGCGTGTACTCCACGTTGTCCGCGCAGGGCTACGACCTGCTGTCGTACCGTCTCGCCGACGCGGCCCAGCGACGGGACTTCTTCGCGTCCATGCCGGTGAAGCGCAACGCCGACGCGTTCATCATCTCGTCGTTCGACGTGACGGACGACGAGCGGCAGGCACTGGAGGGTCTGGGCATGCCGGTCGTCGGCGTCAACACCATCGGCCTGACGGCGGAACGGGACATGGTGTCGATCGGCGTGGACGACATCCAGGCCATGCGGCAGACGATCCACCAGCTGGCCGGATTGGGGCACCGACACATCGCGTTCGTGCACAAGGCGCAGGAGCATGCCGGTTTCGTCTGGGAGGCCGACCAGCGCATCGAGGGATACCGGCTCGGCATGCGGGCCGAGGGTCTGGACGTCCCCGAAGGGTACGTCATCGCGGTGAAGGAGGGGCCTTCCGCCGGCGCGGACGCGTTGGGCGCGCTGCTGGCGCTCGACCCGCGTCCCACCGCGGTGTGCTGCATCAGCGACGAGAACGCGATTCCTCTGGTGCATGAGTTGCGTGCCTACGGCTTCGACGTGCCGGGCGACATGTCGGTCGTCGGGTTCGACGACTGGCCGCTTGCGCAGGCGCTCGGACTGTCGACGGTCCGGCACGATCCGCGCGCCTACGGCGCGATGGCCGCCGACATCGCCATCCGTCTGTCCCGTGGGGAGCAGGTGGATGGGCATCGGATCGTCGTGCCGACGCGGCTGATGCTGCGGGGGACCGTCGGTCCCGCGCGGCGTGCGTAGGAGGGTGGTGCGGACGGGGTGCTGGCCGCCGGATGCATAAGCGCATATGCATAAGCGTTTATGTGGCATGTGCCACGATGGCGGTTCGATGGTTCCGTGAAGTCGGCGGGTTCGTCGCCGGCTTCCGTAAGTGCCTGTTTTCGTAAGTGTTGTGCGATATCCGATGGCTGCCTTCGCCCGCGTGTCGCGTGTTGACGAACCGGTTCGATGCCTGCTATCTTCATACATAAGCGCTTAGCAAGCCTAGGTGCTGGAGAACAAGTCAAGGAAGACAAACCGAGCGGTCACACCGCCCGGGTGGAGGAAAGGAAGCCTCTTATGAGGATCGCGAAAGCCGCCAAGACGATCGTCGCCGGACTGCTGTCCGTGGCCTGCCTGGCATCCGTCGCCGCTTGCGGCCCGGGCTCGTCCAACAGCAAGGCCAACACCAGCAACGAACCGGTGAGCACCGATCTGGGCGATACCAAGTACGAGCTCAAGCTGTGGGACGGCGCCGGTCTGAAGACCTTCGACGACCAGCTCATCGCCGCCTTCCAGAAGAAGTACCCGAACGTGACCATCAAGGCCACCTACGATCCGGACAACACCTCCCAGCAGAACGGCCCGCGCATCATCTCCGCCGCCGATACCCCGGACATCGCCCGCATCACCGACATCAACTCCGCCGTGCGCGGCAACCACGTCGTCAACCTCGACGAATACTCCAAGGCCTACGGCTGGGATCTGCCGGATTCGCAGACCCAGGTCTACCGCGTCGACTCCAACGGCAAGATCGGCTCCGGCAGCCTGTACGCCGTGCCGGACGGCGTCTCCATGACCGGCCTGTACTGGAACAAGAAGGTCGCCAAGGAACTCGGCATCACCGAGGCCCCCGCCACCGTGGCCGAGCTCGAGGCCGACATGAAGAAGGCCAAGGACGCCGGCAAGCTCGCCATGATGATGCCCGCCAAGGAGGGCGGCACCTCCTACATCTACCAGGCGCTGCTCACCAATTACGAGGGCCGCGACACCGTCCAGGATTGGATCATCCAGAAGGACGGCGCCACCTTCAACACCGACGGCGCCGTGAAGGCCGCCCAGAAGATCCAGGAATGGCAGAAGGCCGGCTACTTCTCCAAGGACGCCCTCGCCCTCGACGGTTCCACCGCGCTGAGCCGCTTCAGCAACGGCGAGGCCCTGTTCTTCCCCTCCGGCAGCTGGTACTCCGCCTCCATCAACGACGCGCTCGGCGATGACGCCGGCTGGATCGCGTTCCCCGGCGAGAAGGCCGATTCCGGCTCCGCCGCCGCCAACGCCGTCACCGCCTTCGGCATCCCGGCCAACGCCAAGAACAAGAACGCCGCCGCCGCGTTCCTGAACTTCCTCCAGTCCGATGAGGCCCGCCAGATCGCCGTCGACAACGGCTACCC
This sequence comes from Bifidobacterium sp. CP2, assembly GCF_018555635.1. Lineage (NCBI taxonomy): Bacteria > Bacillati > Actinomycetota > Actinomycetes > Bifidobacteriales > Bifidobacteriaceae > Bifidobacterium > Bifidobacterium sp. CP2. The sequence goes on from NZ_JAFEJX010000008.1 coordinate 113,387, forward strand.
GCCGATCGGTGAAGGCGAGACCCCGAGCACCGACAACCAGCTGCTCGGCCAGGTCCTCACCGCCTACGAAGGCCTCGTGAAGACCGGCAACACCACCGACTACATCAACAACGCCACCGCCGGCATGCAGGCCAGCGCCATCATCCCCGGCTTCCAGTCGCTGATCGACGGCTCCATGACCCCGAAGGCGTTCGTCGAGTCCATCCAGGCCCAGTACGAGAAGGAAGTCAAGTAGCCTTCCGCCCGTAACCGGGCATCCCACCGAGACTTCGGGCGGAACGGACTTCCCCTTCGCCGTTCCGCCCGATCCCATTCCCACACACGTCAATCCAATACCGTCCGCAACAACCCAGCAAAGCATGGTGACAATCATGGATTCCCATACGTCAGCCAAGCCCGCCAAGGCGAACAAGCCGAAGCGCGGCATGTCCCTCGGCCTGGTCAGCCTGCTGTTCCTCGCGCCGGCGCTGCTGTTCTACATCGCCTTCGAACTGTGGCCCATCATTCAGACCATCTGGTACTCCTTCTACGAGTGGAACGGCATCGACGCCAGCACGTTCATCGGCATCGAGAACTACATCACCGTCTTCACCGACCCCGAGCTGTACGGCTCCATCCTGCACTCGTTCTACCTCATCATCTTCTTCTCGATCATCCCGATCGTGCTCGGCCTCATCATCGCCGTGCTCATCAAGGACATGAAGTCCAAGGTCGGCCGCTCCTTCTCCCAGGTGTGCCTGTTCCTGCCCCGCGTCATCCCCGGCGCCGCGGCCGGCGTGGCCTGGACGTGGATGCTCGCCGACAAGGGCACCGCCAACCAGCTGCTGCGCGCCATCGGCCTCGGCGATGTCGCCCACGTGTGGCTCGGCGACCAGTCCACCTCCCTCAACGCGGTGGGCGTCATCGGCTTCTGGCTCCAGCTCGGCTTCTGCGTGGTCCTGCTCCTTTCCGGCATCGGCGGCATCGACCAGTCCCTGTACGAGGCGGCCAGCCTCGACGGCGCCGGCTGGTGGCGTCAGCTCTTCCACATCACCCTGCCGGGCCTGCGCGGCCAGATCGGCGTGTGCCTGACCATGACCATCATCGCCGCGCTCGCCAGCTTCGACGTGGTCTACATGTCCACGCAGGGCGGCCCCGGCACCTCCACCATGGTGCCCGGCGTGCAGGTCTACCGCCTCGCGTTCACCCAGCAGAGCGTCGGCCTCGCGTCCGCGCTCGCCGTCACCCTGATGATCCTCGTGCTGCTCGTGGTCGGCCCGCTGCAGCGTCTGGTCAACGGAAAGGAACAGTGAGACAGCCATGCAGCAGTCCAAAACCGTGCGCATCACCGGCGGCGTGATGCTGGCCCTGACCATCATCTTCTGCGTCCTGCCGTTCCTCAGCATGCTCTCCGCGGCCCTCCAGCCGCAGGGCTCCATGCCGGAAGGCATCCAGTTCAGCGCGCACCCGCACTGGGAGAACTTCATCGACGCGTGGAACATGGCGAACATCACGCCGTTGCTGCTCAACAGCATCATCCTCGTGCTCGCCGTGGTCCCGTGCGTCGTGATCTTCTGCTCGCTCGGCGGCTACGCGTTCGCCCAGCTGCGCGTGCCCTGCAAGGGCCTCATCTACGTGCTGTTCCTCGTGGGCCTGACCATCCCGTTCGAGACCCTGGTCACCCCGCTCTACTACGAGATCAGCGACATGGGCCTGCTCAACACGCGCCTCGCCCTCATCCTGCCGCTCATCGGCCTGAACATCCCGTTCGGCATCGTGTGGATGCGCTCCTGCTTCGAGCAGATGCCGCGCGACCTCATGGAGGCCGCCAGCATCGACGGCGCCGGCCACTTCCGCACCTTCTGGTCCATCCAGCTGCCGCTGGCCCTGCCGGCCATCTCCTCGCTCGGCATCCTCACCTTCCTCGCCACCTGGAACCAGTTCCTGCTGGCCGTGGTGTTGGAGAACGATCCGAACAAGCGCACCATGGCGGGCGCCCTGCAGTCCTTCGTGGGTCAGTACCAGACCGATGTGGTGCTGCTCAACGCGGGCGCACTGCTCATCATGGCGCCGACGATGATCCTGTTCATCTTCCTGCAGCGCTACTTCATCCGCGCCATGCTCGCCGGATCGGTTAAGGGCTGAGGCCACCAAGGAAGCCCGGTGGGCTTCCGGCTGGCCTCAGCCTGAGCGAGGCGACAGCCGAGCGAAGGCAGCATCGAGTCTCGCCGAAGGCGAGTCCGTAATTGCGGGCTGATAACAAAACGCCATCCATGACCGGGCGCGGTCCGTGCGGTACGCCGCGTGGGCCGCGCCCTTTCCATTCCAATGGGGGAAGCATCATCATGACCGACATGACTAAGACCGACACGTCCGATACGACCGTCGCGACCGTCGCGGCCAAGTCCGGCGCAGGCACAGGCGCCGACTGGTGGCGTGAGGCCGTCATCTACCAGATCTACCCGCGTTCGTTCCGCGACATGGACGGCGACGGCGACGGCGACCTCGCCGGCGTCATCGACCGTCTCGACTATCTCAAGGCCCTCGGCGTCGACGCCGTCTGGCTGTCGCCGTTCTACCCGTCGCCGCTGGCCGACGGCGGCTACGACGTGGCCGACTACCGCGCCGTCGACCCGCGTCTCGGCACGATGGCGCAGTTCGACGAACTCGTCGCACGCGCCCACGCGCTCGGCATCCGCGTCATCGTCGACATCGTGCCCAACCACACGTCCGACCAGCACCGCTGGTTCCAGGAGGCGCTGCGCGACGGCCCCGAATCGCCCGCCGCCGCCCGCTACGTGTTCCGCCGCGGCAAGGGCGAGCACGGCGAGCTGCCGCCCACCAACTGGCTGAGCAACTTCGGCGGCTCCGCATGGGAGCCGTGCGGCGACGGCTGGTACTACCTGCACCTGTTCGCCAAGGAGCAGCCGGATCTCAACTGGGACAACCCCGAGGTCCACGCCGAATTCCTCGACGTGCTGCGCTTCTGGTGCGACAAGGGCGTCGACGGCTTCCGCGTCGACGTCTCCCACGGTCTCGCCAAGGACCTGCGCGAGCCGCTGCGCGACCGTCCGGACCCGACCGTCATGTCGCCGCAGGCCGCCGACGGCTCCGACCCGCTGTGGGACCGCGACGCCGTGCACGGCATCTACCGCGAATGGCGCGAGCTGTTCGACCGGTACGATCCGCCGAAGTACGCAATCGGTGAATCCTGGTCGCCGTTCACGCCGCGCATCTTCCAGTACGCGCAGCCGGACGAGCTCGGCGCCGTCTTCGACTTCTCGATGTCCAAGGCCGCGTGGAACCGCGGCGAATACCGCGAGACCATCGACCGCACCCACCGGTTCGCGCTCGAGGCCGGCACGGCGCCCACCTGGGTGCTCGGCAACCACGACGTGCCGCGCATCGCCTCCCGTCTGGGCCTGCCGCCGCACGCGAACATCGAACAGTGGGTCACGTCGAACGGCACGAACCCGCCCATCGACCCGGCGCTCGCCGCCCGTCGCGCCCGCGCCGCCGCGCTCGTCGAACTCGGACTGCCCGGCACCGCGTTCGTCTACCAGGGCGAGGAATTCGGCCTGCCGGAGGACTTCGACCTCACCGAGGACGAGATCCAGGATCCGAACTGGGAGCGTTCCGGCCACTACTTCAAGGGCCGCGATGGCTGCCGCGTGCCGCTGCCGTGGACCGCGGACGGCCCCGCGTTCGGTTTCAACGACACCGGCGCCGCCTGGCTGCCGCAGCCGGCGTGGTTCGCCCGGTACGCCGCCGACGCGCAGGAGCACGACGACGCGTCGACGCTCACGATGTACCGCCGCGCGATCGCCCTGCGCCGCGATTGGGTGGTGGGTTCCGGTCCGTCGGCAGGCGGTTCCGCCGCGTCGTCCGAGCCGTTCGCGTTCGACTGGCTCGACGAATCCGAGTATCCGGCGCCGCTGCTTGGCTGGCGTCTGCCCTCCGGCATGACCGTCGTCGCCAACTATGCGGACACCGACGCCGTGACCCTGCCGCAGGAGATGACCGTGCTCGTCTCCTCCGACGGTTCGATCGCCCCCGGCGCGACCGTCGGCGCAGTCCCGCCGGCCACCACGCTCTGGTGCCGTTGACCGTCCGCCGGCGGCCCGCCCGCCGTCGCGTCTAGATTGGAGAGCATGAGCATGCACGCGTCCACGGCGTCGTCCGGCGCCGCCACTTCCGCACCTGCCGTCGCGGTGCGCCGCGCCGTCGCGGTCGTCGACACCGGCCTCGCCGCGTACGGCGAGACGCCGTCCGCCCGTCGCGACCTGTCCTCCGACGTCGTCGCCGTGACCGACCTGCGTCGGCCCGACGCCGCCGTCGCGACGCTCCTCCGTCTCGACGTGGACGTCGCGCTTCCGCAGCCGGAAGGCCGCGCCGCCGCCTTCCAGGAGCAGGAGACGTTCGTCGCGACCGGCGGGCTCGACGTCACGCTGGACGTGCCCACCCCCGCCGCCGGCGTCACGCCCCTGTGCCTGTACCAGCACAAGGAATGGTGGATGCGCCCCACGTGGGTGCGCACGCTCGCCGACGTGCCGCCGCGTACCCAGCTCGTCTTGTACCGCGACATGTCCGGACGATGGGTCGCGTTGGTCGCCGTCGCCGGCGACGACGTGCGCGCCGATTTCGCCGGCGTCTCCGACGACGCCGCGTCGGCCGGCCGCGCCTCCCTGCGTCTGTCCGTCTCCTCCAACCGCATCGGCCGCACGTCGATGCGCGACGTCGTGGCCTACGCCGCGACCGGCGACGACCCGTACGCCGTCATCGACGCATGCGTCCACGCCGCCGCACGCCGCCTCGGCGTCCGCACGTGCGACGAACGCCCGTTCCCCCAAGCGCTGACCGGACTCGGCTGGTGCACGTGGGATTCGCTGGGACGCGACGTGAACGAATCGGCCATCATCGCGAAAATGGACGAATTCCGCGCCAAGGACGTGCCGATCTCCTGGGTGCTCATCGACGACGGCTGGTCGGACACGGACCGCGAACGCGAGACGCTGCGCGGCTTCGACGCGGACCGCGAACGGTTCCCGCACGGGCTCGCGCACACCGTCGCCCTGCTCAAACGCGACTACGGCGTCACAGCCGTCGGTGTCTGGCAGGCGTTCCAAGGCTACTGGGCCGGCCTCGAACCGGACGGCGAGGCCGCGGCCGCCCTGCGCGACGCGTCATCGGACGGCGTGAACGGCACGGACGCCGTGCGCGGCAACGCGATGGACGTCGCAGCGACCGTCCGCACCGCCAACGGCTGCCTCATCCCCGCCGCAAGCGAACCCGGCGCCACACGCTTCTGGGACACGTGGGACGCGGCGCTCGCCGCGGCCGGCGTCGACTTCGTCAAAGTCGACTCGCAAAGCTCCACCGCCGTGATGACCCGCGGCGCGGAAAGCCACGGCGAGGCCACGTGGGGACGCCACCGCGCACTCGACGCCGTGACCGGACGCCGCTTCGACGGCGCGCTCATCAACTGCATGGGCATGGCACCGGAGGACTACTGGCATCGCCCCACCTCGCCAATCACCCGCAGCAGCGACGACTACCTGCCGCACCACCCCGAATCGCTCGCCGAGCACATCATCCAGAACGCCTACTGCTCGCTGCTTATGGGCGGGCTGTACCACTGCGATTGGGACATGTTCTGGACCGAACATCCGCACGCCCGCGTCCATGCCCTGTTGCGCGCGATGAGCGGCGGCCCCGTCTACTGTTCCGACGCGCTCGGCCACACGGACGCGTCCGTGCTGCGCGCGCTGCTCGACCCGGCGACGGGGGAGCTGCGCCGTCCCGACGTGCCGGCCCGGCCCATCCCGTCGTCGCTGCTGTCCGATCCGACGACGTCGGACCACGCGTTGGGCCTCGAAGCGCGATACGGCGACGAGCGGGTGGTCGCGTTCGTCGGCCTGCGTCCCGACGCGCCGCAGACCGGCGTCGTCGACGACCGCGACGGTGACGACGCCGGACAGGCGGCCTCCTGCGAGGTCGCGTACGGCGACATCCACGTCCGCCGCACGCCGTGGCGATCCGACGCCACGCCGTCCGGGCCGAACCGCGCATGACCGGATACCATCGGACGACAACAACACGCAACCGCGATACGTGACCGCAACCAAGCAACCGAACGCAACGCAAAGGAGCCGCACCGTGACCTCGTTCACCCGAGAACCCCTGCCCGACGCCATCCGCACCAACGGCGCCACACCGAACCCGTGGTGGGCGAACGCCGTCGTCTACCAGATCTACCCGCGCTCGTTCCAAGACACCAACGGCGACGGCTTCGGCGACCTCAAGGGCATCACGTCGCGTCTCGACTACCTCGCCGACCTCGGCGTCGATGTGCTGTGGCTCTCCCCGGTCTACAAGTCCCCGCAGGACGACAACGGCTACGACATCTCCGACTACCAGGACATCGACCCGCTGTTCGGCACGCTCGACGACATGGACGAGCTGCTCGCCGAAGCGCACAAGCACGGCCTCAAGATCGTGATGGACCTCGTCGTCAACCACACCTCCGACGAGCACGCGTGGTTCGAAGCCTCGAAGGACAAGAACGACCCGCACGCCGACTGGTACTGGTGGCGTCCCGCACGCCCCGGCACGACACCGGGGGAGCCCGGCGCCGAACCGAACCAGTGGGGCTCCTACTTCGGCGGCTCCGCATGGGAGTACTGCCCGGAACGCGGCGAATACTTCCTCCACCAGTTCTCGAAGAAGCAGCCCGACCTCAACTGGGAGAACCCGGCCGTGCGCCGCGCCGTGTACGACATGATGAACTGGTGGCTCGATCGCGGCGTCGACGGCTTCCGAATGGACGTCATCACGTTGATCTCCAAGCGGACCGACGCCGCCGGACGCCTGCCCGGCGAAGCCGGCTCCGAACTCGAGGACCTGCCGGTGGGGGAGGAGGGCTACTCCAACCCGAACCCGTTCTGCGCCGACGGCCCGCGCCAGGACGAATTCCTCGCCGAAATGCGCCGTGAGGTGTTCGACGGCCGCGACGGCTTCCTCACCGTGGGCGAAGCGCCCGGCATCACCGCCGAACGCAACGAGCACATCACCGACCCCGCCAACGGCGAACTCGACATGCTGTTCCTGTTCGAACACGTCGACTTCGACTGCGAAGGCGTCAAATGGAAGCCGCTGCCGCTCGACCTGCCGAAGCTCAAGTCGATCATGGCCGGATACCAGACCGCCGTTGCGAACGCCGGCTGGGCCAGCCTGTTCACCGGCAACCACGACCAGCCGCGCGTCGTCTCCCGCTGGGGCGACGACACCTCGGAACGCAACCGCATCCTCTCCGCCAAGGCGCTGGGCCTCGTGCTGCACATGCACCGCGGCACGCCCTACGTCTACCAGGGCGAGGAGCTCGGCATGACCAACGCGCACTTCACCTCGCTCGACCAGTACCGCGACCTTGAATCCCTCAACGCGTACCGACAGCGCGTCGAAGAGGCCAAGGTGCAGACCGCCGAATCGATGCTCGCCGGCATCGCCGCGCGCGGCCGCGACAACTCCCGCACCCCGATGCAGTGGGACGGCTCCCGTTACGCCGGCTTCACCGCGCCCGACGCCGCCACCGAACCGTGGATCGCCGTCAACCCGAACCATACCGACATCAACGCGGCCGGCGAGGTCGACGACCCCGACTCCGTGTACGCGTTCTACAAGCAGCTCATCGCGCTGCGCCACGCCAACCCGGTGGTCGCCGCCGGCGACTGGCATCTCATCGACGCCGCCGACCGCCATGTGTACGCGTTCACCCGCAGCCTGACGCGCGAAACCGCCTCCCGCACGTCCCTGGTCTTCGACGACGTCGAATCGTTCCACACCGCTCCGGTGCGTCCGTCCTCCCCGCGGGGCGACGAAGGCACGCTGCTCGTCGTCGCCAACCTGTCCGGACACGTCGTGGACCTGCCGGTCGAATCGGCCGCCCTGCTCGACGCGGGCGTCACCGAACGGGACATCGCCATCTCCACGTACGGCGCCACCCACGCCGTCGTCTCTCTCGCCAACGGCGAGCTGGATCCCTGGGAGGCCGTCGTCGTCAAGTTGTGAGCCGACGGGACGGACAGGAGACGGCCGACCGGGCGGCCGTCGTCGCCGAAATGCCGGGCGTGAGACCACGCCCGGCATTTCGGCGTCCTGACGCCTAAAATAATCCTTCATGGAACAGAAAGACGTCCTCAAAGCATTGCAGCGTGACCATGCGGCCGAACTGAAGAAGGCCGCCGAGCGGTTGAAGGGGACCGCCCGCCACACGGAGGTCATCCCCTCGCCGGCCCTGTCCGAAATGACCGGCCACGAGATCCTCCTCAAGCCCGAGAACCTCCAGGTCACCGGATCGTTCAAGATCCGCGGCGCCTACAACAAGATCGCCTCCCTGTCCGAAGAGGAGCTCGCCCGCGGCATCGTCACCGCCTCCGCCGGCAACCACGCGCAGGGCGTCGCCTACGCGGCCCGCGAACGCGGCGCCAAGGCCACCATCTGCATGCCGACCATCACCCCGCCGCTCAAGGTCGACGCCACCAAGGCGTACGGCGCCGACGTGGTCCTCTACGGCGACGTCTTCGACGAATCCGCCGCCCACGCCGCCGAACTCAGCGAGAAGGAAGGCATGATCTACGTGCCGCCGTTCGACGACTACGAGGTCATCTGCGGCCAAGGCACCATCGCCCTCGAGATCCTCGAGGACGTGCCCAACGTCACCGACGTGGTCGTCCCGCTCGGCGGCGGCGGCCTCGGCGCCGGCGTCGCGCTCGCCATCAAGACGTTCAAGCCCGAGGTGCGCGTGATCGGCGCGATTCCGGAAGGCTCCCCGGCATGGAAGAACTCGCTGGCCGCCGGCCGCGTCGTACCCGCCGACCAGGTGCTCACCTCCGCCGAAGGCGTCGCCGTCAAGCATCCGGGCGACCTCACTTTCGCGCTGCTCAACGAGTTCCTCGATGACCTCGTCACCGTCACCGAACGTGACATCAACGAGATGATCCTGCTCATGCTCGAGAAGCACAAGCTCGTCGTCGAGGCCGCCGGCGCGGTCTCGCTCGCCGCGCTCGAACACCTCAACCTGCGTTCGCGCAAGTTCGCGTCCGCCCCCGGACCGCACGTGGTCGTGCCGATCATGTCCGGCGGCAACATCGACACCGTGACGATGGGCGCGGTCATCCAGAAGGGCATGATCGCCCGTGGCCGCATCATGAACTTCGAAGTGGAGCTGCCGGACACCCCGGGCCAGCTCGTCAAGGTCGCGACGCTGCTCGCGCGCGAACGCGCCAACGTCATCGCGCTCGACCATGACCAGTTCAAGGCGTCCGGCCACTACACGAACGCGGTGTCCCTGGGCGTGACGGTCGAGACCAACGGCCCCGACCATATCGACCGCATCCTCGCGGCGCTCAAGGCCGAGGGCTTCCAGCCCAAGCGCATCTACTGACGCTACTGACGGGGTCGCGTCGGACGCGCGTGGCGTCCGCCGTCATACCCGTCGCATGCGTCCGCCAATCGACATGCGAACGGCTCCCCTCGCCGAGGGGAGCCGTTCGCATAAGTGGGGCGTCGTCGGTGGGTCGTCGGTGGTGGTCGGTGACGGTGGGCGTCGGCGACGGGTCGTCGGCGGTGGATTGGTGACCGGTCGACCGGACGTCAGCTGTTCTCGGCGATCGTCTCGTCGACGAGCTTCGGCAGCGCCACGGCGATGTCCTCGTGGATGAGGCGCGTGGCGAGACGGTCGTACTGCGTGCGGCCCATGTTCATGATGGTGATCGGCACGCCCGCCTGCGCGGCGACCGGCACGATGCTCGCCGCCGGGTACACCTCCAGCGTCGAGCCGATGACCCACAGTTCGTCGGCCTTGGTGGCGCGCTCGTACGACTTCTCCATCGCGCCGTCCGGCAGCGCCTCGCCGAAGTAGACGACGTCGGTCTTGATCATGCCGTTGCAGAGCATGTTCCCCTGGTACTTGAGCAGGCGGTGGCAGCGCGGGTCCGGCTCCTCGTCCAGCTTCGCCATGATGTCGGCCGTGTCGTACTTCGCGTGGCACTTCATGCAGTGCGACGTGCCGATCGTGCCGTGCAGGTTGACGATGAGGTCCGGGCTGTTGCCGGCCTTCTCATGCAATGCGTCGAAGTTCTGCGTGGCGAGCAGCGTGAGCATGCCCGCCTTCTCCAGCTTGACCAGCGCCTTGTGCGCGGCGCCCGGCTTCGCGTTCCAGACGGGCGATTCCTTCTGCCAGCGCCACGAGTATTCGCGCGCCTCCTTGTCGGTCATGAACGCGTCGATGTCGTACACGCTCATCTGGTCCGGGTGCTTGGTCCACACGCCGTCGGGGCCGCGGAAGTCGGGGATGCCGGCGGATGTGGAGATGCCTGCGCCGGTCAGGACTGCGATTTTCTTCGTCATACCTACAGGTATACGCGCCTTCCTTGGCGTCGACGTGACGGTCGCGACACGCCGATGGGGTGCCGTGGGGCGGTTGTCCGGTTGAAAAGGGTGTACCGACGATGGAAGGAGCATGATGAGGGGACGACGCATCAACGCGGACAAGAACGAGATGGGCGATAGGAACGGCGAGGACGACAAGAACGGCAAGGGAGGCATCGACGAGCAGACCATCAAGGAGATGACCGACGGACTCGAGGACGAGTTCCATGAGTATCTGGACCAAGGGGCCCGGGCCTTCTGCGACATGATCGAGATGACGCCGGATACCACGCCGGAGGATCTTCAGACGGCCATCGACGGATGGGACTTCAAGACGATGAAACTCACCGTGGTGCGCTTCCGGGATTTCAACGAACCGGCGCTGTTCAAGGAGGGAGGCCACTCGGGCACCCGCGCGTTCCTCAGGGACACCACGCCGGAAGGCATCGTGTACCGGCTGCCCTTCGGACAGTGGTGGATTCCGGATCGTGCGAAGACCTTCGCCGAACTGGACGACGGTGTTCCGATGCTGTATGCCGGTTTCGCCGTGGATGGCGACACCATCCTCCCCAAGCTGCAGAGCGACGACAACTTCTTCATCTACGGCGGCTTCAACCATGAGGAGCTAGTGCAGGAGCAGGCTCTGACCGACGATCCAGATTTGGCCTCCACGGAGGTGTACGGCATCTGGGACGAGGTCACCGGCTGGGTGATGCCGGTGACCGACAACTCGGTGGTCGTCTGGCGTGCGTACGGCGAGGGCCGTTCCAACTATCTCAACGTCTATTGGGGCGATACGTGGCGTCGCGACCATGAGCGCTACGCCATGTACTACCGCAACGATCCGAACGACGAGCCGGCCGTGCTGCGGGACATCGCCCGGTACGAGGCCGAGCTGAAACGCATCGTCACGCTCGGCCTGGATCCGAGGGGCGGCAAGGCCGGACGATGAGCCGGCATACGGGTGTTGGTTCGGCGCCCAGGCGCCGAACCGGACACGTTCGTCATCAGGAATACAAGGAATTCGATACCGGAAAAGAGGAATCATTGACCACGATGGACACGCGAGACTCGCATACGGGCGCGGTCAGGACGGAATCTCCCAAGCTGCAGATGGACGGCGGCGACTTCGACGGGCTGTACCGCGACGGTGACGGTGGCGAGGAGCACTTCTGCGAATGGGATGAGGGCATGTGCGATGAGGTGGCGTCCTACTACGTCATCTCCTTCTGTGACGACCCTGACTGCAAGGCGGATCACAAGCAGTACTACTGCATGCGGCACTACGCGCTCGAACTCGCCCGTAAGCTCGAGCATCTCCGGGAATGTCCGGGCTACGACGATGCGGACACCGCGGATGCACGACGGCTCGTCACTCTTCGGCACATCGCGGACTGGGGTCATCTGACCGGCATCCGCTGACCGTGACGGCGTGTTGTGACCCATTCGCGACACGCCGGTGGTTTGTTGTGTTTCCAATGGTTTGTGGGGTGTTGTGGTGGGGTGGGGTTGCGTTGGTTGGGGTTTGCGTGTAAGTTGTTCTTTCGCTGCCGCCGAGCGGTTCCGGCCGGGGTTCTTCCGGTTCGGGGTTGGTTTTGGTGTGTGTG
>NZ_JAFEJX010000009.1:0-120009 GCF_018555635.1 Bifidobacterium sp. CP2
GAAGATTTGCGGCGGTCATGGCCAGGGTGAGACGCCCGGTCCCATTCCGAACCCGGAAGCTAAGGCCCTGCACGGCGATGGTACTGCACCCGACAGGGTGTGGGAGAGTAGCACGCCGCCGCATCCACACGATTGATTGACCTCGGTCGAGCAGTACGCTCCCGAGGTCAATCTTTTATACCCACCCCGCGGTTGCCGCGAAACGGTTATGATGGCTCGTGGACCAGGTGGACGGACAGGAAAGGATGACAAGGCCGCGATGAACGACGAACCGCATGAGCTGTCTCCGGAATCCGAAATCCTTGACGGCTTGCCCTACGTCGACCTGTGGTCCGATCTCGACGCCGTCGTCTGCTGGTTCAAGGAACACGGACGTTCCGACGACAATCCGTTCCATATCACCGAGCTCCCCGATCAACCCGATGACGTGCGACAGGCCATCGGCCGGCTCAACGGACTCACCATGGACGACCTCATGCCCGACGAGCTCATCGACTTCGACGAACAGGACATCGCTGACAACACTGAACTTGACGGCGGGTTCCACGATTCGTTCGGCACCGCCATCGAATACGCGATCTCCTCGTTCGACGAACGCGACTACAGCATCTTCGAACAACGCTTCATGCGCGAACAACCGGTACCCATGGATCAGGTGGGCGAACGGTTCGGCGTCTCACGAGAACGCATCCGACAGATCGAAGGACAACTGCGCCAACGCATCGAATCCGTATTCAAGGAGTTCGGCATCGAAGCGCGCATCGACGCGCTGTTCACCGAGCGCACGCCGTTCATGCGGCTCGACCAGGCCAACAAGGCGGTGCCCGAACTGGGGGAGAGCCTGCCGGGCGTGCAGATACCGGACCTGTGGGTGATCCGCAGCTTCACCCGGCGACGATTCGAGATCCTAGACGGATGGATCGCCTCCCCGACGGTCGAAGCCGCCAGAAAAGCGTTCCAGGAGACGATGGCGTCCATCGCCGACGGACGCGGCATCGTGCCGGCGGCCGGATTCGCCGCATGGACGAACCGGTACGCCGGCGACAGATCGTCCGAGACGATGCACGAATGGGCCGTATACTGCGGGTTCATGTTCCATGAGGGCGACCTCATCCTCGGCCGCACGCAGAAAAGCCGTGCCGAAGCCATACTGGACATCGAAGGCCGGCCCATGTCCACCGACGAGCTGATCGCGCTCGTCGAACCGGACGCGGAGGTCCGCACGTTCAAGAAGATGCTGTATTCGAACGATGCGATCATGCGCGTCGACTCCCACCAGTGGGGATTGCGATCCTGGGGGATGAAGGAGTTCGTCTCCATCCGCAGGGCCGTCGAGGACCTGATTCGCGAGCATGGCGGCACGGTGCCGTATCAGGAGATGATCGACGAGGTGTCGCGGACCTGTTCGGTGTCCGCGAGCGGCGTGGCCTCGAGGGCCGCACGTTCCCCGTTCGTCGTCGCAGACGGCACGGTCAGGCTGGAATCCAGCCACGACGCGACAGCGTAGGCGGGCTTGTGCGGCGGTGATGCCGAAAAGCCGTTTCCGTCACCGTGGAACGACGGCGTAGCCTTCGGATTCCAGCAGTTTCGATGGCGCATGTCGCAACGCGGACGTGGTCTTGGCTCACTAGTCATAAGTACAGGCAGTCCGAGAATGCAATGGTTATTGCGTATTGTCGGCACGAGATTTCCGATGAAGACGTTGCGTCGCTTCGAGATTACCCTTGACCAGCGGAACCGGGTATTTGCGCCGGGTCTTCTCAAGCTTGTCAAGGACGATTTCGTCCATGTCGACGTCAAGTTCATCGGCCATCATGATGCAGTAGGTGAGTACGTCGGCAAGTTCCTCTGCGGCATGGTCTTGTTCTTCGGAAGTGCCCGGTTCCGCCCATTGGTAGCATTCCAGCAGCTCCGCTGCCTCGATGCATATGGATTTGGCCAGATTGTCCGGGGTGTGGAACTGTTCCCAGTCCCGTTCCCGTGAGAAGGCTCGAACGGCTTGGATGACATGGTCACTGATCATGCGAGCCATTGTAGTGACGTTGCAGGGCATCGTTCGGGAAGTCGCCATCCAAGGAGCGTCATAATGATGGTATGGGAATCGACCGCAAACCGATCATCATCAATTTGCCGTATGGCGATAACAGCAAGGAAGCTTTCGAACAAGCCCTTGAACGCAGACTTCCCGCGGACGAGGAAGGAACGGACAAGACGTCTCCTCTTTATGACGGGACATTGCCGCTGCTGAAATATGTCGTCGCATATCCTACGGTCTATGTGGTGTATGCGAACAAACTCAATCGGTATTCGCATAAGTCTGAATACACTGCATACATCGGCGAGACCAATGACATCATTCATCGGACAGCCCAGCATCTCACGGCCGATGCCAGAACCCGCGATGATTGGTCGGACATAGCCGAAACGGTCCGACGCAAACCCGACGCATACCACCAATACGTCATTTCTCATCCATACTTCAACAAATCGTTGACATTGGACGTCGAGAACCGTCTCATGCATTACCTATCCAGTGCCGAGTCGGTCACCAAACTGAACAACCGTCGTACGAACGCACAAGGGGACTACTACACGTCAGAATGGTTTGATTCGATTTTCTCCCAAATCTGGTTGGAACTGCATCATGAGGATCCGGATCTGTTCCCCGCCGAGGAGATCATCCGTGACTCCGCGCTGTTCAAGGCATCGCCGTTTCATCGGCTGAGCGAGGAACAGCTCGATGCGGAGGAAGCCATCCTCAATCGTCTCGTTGCGCTGGTAGATGCAAAGAGGACCGAGTCGGCGTATGAACGTGAACATCCTACGCCGCGGATCATCTTTGTCCAAGGTGCGGCCGGCACAGGTAAAACGGTGCTGCTCAGTCACCTGTTCTATCGAATCGCCACGGAACTCGGGATGGATGATGATGCTTCTTCCGCTGGTGACTTCGGCGGGGAAGAGTCCGATGCGAAGCGCCTCAAGTCGTATATCGTGGTGAACCACAAGGAACAGGTCCACGTGTACAATCAAATCGCCACGAAATTGGGATTGCAGAAAAAGTCCGGGGACGTGGTGCTGCTGCCGAGCCAATTCATCAACAGGTTCAGCGAGACCAACGAACATGGCCGCGGTTTGACTGACCGCCCGCGCGGCATGGCGGACATCGTCCTCATCGATGAGGCCCATCTGCTGGCCACGCAGGGCAATCAAGGTTATTCGGGCAAGAATCAACTGTATGACATCGCGCGACGAGCCAGAATAGTTGTCGCCGTGTTCGATCCCCATCAGATACTGCAGTCAAGACAACAGTGGCATCCAGAGGTGCTGGAACGTTTGTTCCCGAATGGCATGCTATTCGCTGGCGAGGTCTCCGCGCAGGACGGGAACTTGGATGACTCCCTCGATGTCCAGCTTGGTGCCGAGGATGGGCTTCCCAGCATCGATGTCGGCGTTTCGCACATACGATTGCGTCGGCAGTTCCGGATGGCCGCCAGCGAGCCGGTCATCCGGTGGATTGACGATTTTGCGGCGGGACGCGGCATCGGAATACTGCCGATCGACGCAGGGGAGCATGACGTGCAAGGAAACCTTTTGCGTAAGCCTTATGAAGTGAAGGTATTCGATTCGCCTATCGCGTTGTATGACGCCATCAAGCGCAAGGCCGAAATGCCGAGCGGCGGATGGAACGGGGTGGGGCTGTCCCGTCTCTTGGCCACTTACGATTGGCCGTATTCCTCCGCCACGAAGAACGCGAAGGATGCGAATGGCTACTGGAATGTGGACCTTCATCGCGTATCAGACGGTCGATGGATCATGGGGATACCGACATCGGACGATTCCACACCGGAGCATGTCTTCAGCAAACCGTGGAACTACCAGATTCCAGATCCCAATCCCAAGCGGATCGACAAGGATCTGGCGTGGGCCGAGAAGCCGTATACCCTCGACGAGGTAGGTTCGATTTTCACCATCCAAGGCTTCGACCTGAACTATGCGGGTGTCATCATCGGACCATCGGTGAAATACCGGGATGGACGCATCATCTTCGACGCATCGGCCAGCGCGAACTACCTTGCCACCAACAAGCGCAAGGATCTGGGGGACTTCTCCCAAGACAACCTCCGCAATGAACTTAACGTTCTGCTCAAACGCGGCGTGCATGGTTTGTACCTGTTCGCGGTGGATGAGCAATTGCAGCAACGGCTCAGGAAATGCTGCGATATGGCCCGGTCCGAACCTACTCTGTAATGTGCATCATCGCCGGAGGCGGCCTCAAGAATGGTACGCAACCTGCGGTTGCTGCGGTCGGGCCGTCGTGTACCGGTAATCCGTGGTACGCAACACCGCCGAAGCAACCTGCGCGGTCGCGTACCACGGGACGCTGGCACACAAGTGGAGCCAAGTCCACGCATTGAAAACCAATGGCGCGTGTGGAACTATCCGACGAGCCCCCAGTCGGAGACATAAGAGAGAATAATCGGCGGGGCGGCTCCCGCCACATGGCAATAATGATTCGGAATAAAACGGTGGCCGTGGATGGATAACGATTCGTGGCAACCGCCTGCAAGGGGGACAATGCCATGTCCGCGAACACCATATCACACCGTTTATGCGGTCGCATAGGCGGTGTGACGCTGTGAAGATAGTCTGGCACTACTCCAGTGATGCTCCGAACAGGGCGAGCACATCGTCTCCGGCGCGATTCGTCACGGTCTTGCCCATGGCATCGGAGATGAGACCCAACAACGCCTTGGCACGTTCGACGAAGTACGAGCGGAAGTCATCCTGCCGCATCGCATCCACGTCCACAAGATGCGTGGTCAGGAAACGATCGAGATCCTCTCGGGTCACATGACCGTCCCGCTCGATCTTGCCCATATAGGAGCTGGGGGCCGTGCCTCCCACCACGCGGTTCGTATGCGCGGTGATGGCTGTCTTGTTGACGATGGAGTTCCACTGGCGACGGTCATACCCCATCTTCTGACAATAGGCAGCCGGGAAGATGTGGTGGATGTCCACCGACTGCTCGGTGAAATTCACGAAGTCCATCGCCTGACCGGTCATGAAATCGACCGCGCCATGCCGGAGTATGAGCGCCATGATGCCCTTGTATGCGGCGCTCTGACGGGTCTGCAAGGTGAGTAGCCGGGTCGGCTGGAAGTATGCGCGGGCGACGGTATCAGGCTCGTTCCCGCCGTCAAGCCATGCCATGACCCCGGTGACGTCGGCGGCATATCGCGTCTCATTGGCACCGCCGTACATCTCGCCCAAAACGCCGCACCAATACCAGCGGGTGAGCTTCGATTTCACTGTCGAATCCTGCGCTCGCGATCCCAGCAGGGCGAACAGGGCCGACAATGGAATGAGTTGGCTGGAATAAGGCAGGTCGCGGATCGTGAACACACGTTGTTCGTTGAGGAACCGGCTGGCGGCGATGAAGGCCTGTTCCAGTTCGTCCGCGTTGCTGGTGTAATCGTCCAGGGAGATGCTCAGCACGTCCTTCTTCTTGCAGCTGACGGCAGTGCCCTTCTTCACCCATGCACGGTATCTGGTCAACAGGGTGAGCGAGGTGAGGAAATCGGTTGCGGTGACGCCGCCGAGCAGCGATCGTTCGATGCGGCGCATCCTTTCCCGTCTTCCAAGGTTCTTCCCTCGGCCTTCCCAATCGCCGCGCAGATCATAGTCGTCGGCGGCGAAGGACGCCGTGACCAGTTCGAACACCGTCAGGGACACTCCGCCTGTGTTCACGTTCTCGAAGACCTGGCACACGGCTTCCTTGGGGGTCTCCTTCGCCAGCTGGATTACCGGCACCTTGTATTGCTGGATGGCGATTAGAACCTGCGCCTGGAACTCGTCCAGCAATTGCATCAGTTTGGGATTATACCCGTAATGGCTTCTGCATCCGTTCATCCAGTTGATCCATGCCATGTTGTCGAACACGATGTTCAACGGGAACAGCAGATGCTCGTATTCCTTTTCCGGTTCGCTGACGTCCAGATCGATGGTGCGGCCGAAATCCGAACGGATCTTCCGATCCTCCGGAACGGCCACAATGGCGTCGACCTTGTCGACGGAAACATCCAGACTCTTGCGGATATCCAGATAGTAGTACCGGTCGATCGCCTGACCCTTCTCATTGCGGGTAGGTACCGGAGTCTTGCAATAGAGGGCATTGAAGATGGATGTCAACCGTTGCTGTCCGTCAAGCACGAGCTGCTCGGGGGCACAATCCGCGTCGGAACCGGTGAACGGCCGATACTTGAAACGGACCGTATCCCCTCCGTATTCGAGAAACATCAAAGCGCCTACGGGGTAGGCGTTCATGATGCTTGCGATCAGCGACCTGATGCGGTAATCATCCCAGACCCATCCGCGTTGGAAATCCGGCAGCTGCACTTCGCCATCCGCGATCTGTCGGAGAATTTCCGACACCTGTACATCGTTGGACTTGAATGTTCCCGACATCCTTGCCTCCAATAGCGGTCTTCGAATCAGACGTTTCATTGCCCGAATTCAATGTGGAAGTGCAACGTCTGTCTTTGCTCGTCGTGTCTTCGATATTACCTCGCCGAGCCGGAGAACAGGTTCGGCGGCGCTCAGTCTTTCCCGTCATCCGAGGGCTTCGGTGCCTGCATGCGTCCTTGTTGCTCCATGCCCTTCTGGATGCCGAGGACGACGCGGATCGTGCCGATCGCATCGTAGAGCACGTCGCGCATGTACGTGGGGTCCTGTTCCTGCTCGACCCGCATCATCTCACGCTCCAACGCCTCGTCCGAATGGAACGCCGCGGCCTTCATGCGGGCCACGATGCCTGCGGCGAGCGTGTCCGCATCCGAATCGGCCGGCTCGTCATGCAGCTCGAACGGCGTGCCCGCCGGATCCGACGTGGCGAGCATCCGCGTCATCGCGGTCGCGCCGGCACCGCCCGGAACATGGCCCATCGCATCCAGCGCGGGCAGGATCGACAGACTCCGGTCGACGACGTCCTCACGGTGGAGCAAATCGTCCATGTCGGCGAGCGTCAGTTCGACGCCCTGATCGGCGAGCCGCTTCCTGATCGTGGCGACGATGATCATGGCGAGCATGGTGGCCTTGCCTTGGTCCGCATGCTCGTAGCGTTCCTTCATCGGATCCTTATCAGCGTTTTCTCTCATGTGCTCCGAGTGTAGCCGAGCGCGGCCGGCACCCGTCCCCGCCTGCGCGCCGATTTGATAATGTGCATCAGACAGGTGAAAACATGCTCTGTAATGTTACAAAACCCGGTCCGAACCTACTCTGTAATGTGCATCCTCGCCGGAGGCGACCTCAAGAATGGTACGTAACCTGTGATCGCGGCGGCCGGGCCGTCATGTACCGGTAATCCGGGGTACGCAATGCGTTTCCCGGTTCCTTTCCCGTCACGTACCAATCACCCCATGAGGCCCTGCTGTGCCGGGTGTTCTCGAAACGTTGGAATTCCAAGCTTTCCGCGGAATCCGCGAATGGTACGCAAGTGCAATCAGGTCATTCGCGCAGCTGCGTACCACAAGCCGCTGGTATGCAAACGCACATCTTCGCGTCATGGTGTCGCGTACCACGGATTCGTGGTACACAACACCGTCGGCAGCATTCCACACGGTTGTGTACCACGGGCATCGGCAAGCAAGCGGATTCGCCCGGAATATGTGAGGAGCCGGGGTTAGCAGCCCCGGCTCTCCCCACGGTGATTGATAGAATCGACCCCACCGGTCGGCACTTTGCCGACCTCATTCGAACATACCATCGCACGCCATCCGACACGGCGGACGGGCCACGTGCGTCATATCCCGAGACGAAAGTCCTCGCGGCGTACACTGGAGTGACCGCGGGACATCGTGTCACCGGAGACGTGGAAAGGCGGCGGCGATGGTGCTGGACCTGTACATCAAGCAGAAGGTGTTCTCCATAGGGGAGCGGTTCACCGTCACGGACGGCGCGGGCCGCGTCTGGTACACCGTGCGCGGCAGCGTGTTCGAACTGCCCAAGACGTTCCGTCTCCACGCCGGGCCGGATGAATCGTATCCGGAGGTCGCGTCCGTCACGAAGAAGACGTTCAGCTTCCTGCCGCACTTCAGCGTCATCATGGGCGGACGCGAGGTCGCCGCCATCGACAAGGAGTTCACGTTCTTCAAGGACCGGTACCGCATCGACGCCGCCGGCCTCGAGGTCGAAGGCGACTGGTGGGACATGGACTTCCAGGTGACGCGCGCCGGCACGCCCGTCGCGCGCATCAGCGAGCAATGGTTCACATGGGGCGATTCGTACAAGATCGCCGTATATGACGAGACGTACGCCACGCTCGTCATCGCCCTGGTCATCGCCATCGACTGCGTGAAGTCCGACGAACAGACCGCGGCCAACGCCGCCGCGATGTGACGTGACTCGATGGTGATGACTGCGGCCACCGACAGGCGACCGCAGTCACCACCGCGTGACGAATGCCGCCGTCAGCCGATGAACGCGATCGGCGCGGCCAGCTCCACGCCGGAGCCGTCGCGGCGCATGTCCGGCTTCGGCAGCTCCACTGGCGCGCCCGAATCGGTGGACGCGTTGAGCGGGTAGGAGCCCACCCATGCGAGGATCAGCGTGTTCTGTCCCTTGAGGAACCGCTGCGAACGCACGCCGCCCGTCGCACGGCCCTTCGTCGGATACATCTCCAACGGCGTCACCTTCGCCGAACCGTTCTCCGTACCGGGCAGCGCGTCCTCGTCGCCCGCCACGGTGAGCACCACCGCGCCGGACGCGGACGTGAGCCCGTTCTCACCCTCCTCGTACGTCCACGCCACCTTGCCGGCGCGCACCACCGCGAAGCACATCGCACGCGCGCCCTCCGCCAGGCGGATGCCGGCCATGCCGCCGGCCGTACGGCCCTGCGGGCGCACGTTGCCCGCCTCGAACGTGAGCAGGGAGGCGTCGGACGAGACGAACACCAGACGGTCCTCGTCCGCGCCGTCCGCCGCGGCGAGCACCTCGTCGCCCTCCTTCAGATCGATGACGGACCACGAGTCCATCGTGGTGGGCGCCTCACGGTTCCACCGCTTCACCACGCCGTTGCGCGTGCCGATCGCCAGCGGCGGCAGCGGCGCGGCGTCGCCGTCGCCGTCCTTGCCATCGCCTGCGGCCGCGTCCTTGCCGTCCTTGCCGTCCTTGCCGTCCGAGGCGTCCATCGCGACGGCGGCGACCACATGCTCGCCCGGAATCGGATCCGTGCTCTCCGTCATGCCGATCAGCTCGTCCGCCTGCACGCCGCCCGCCGTGCTCAACGTGGTGGAGGCGGGCAATGCCGGCAGGTCGGCCACATGGGCGAGCACCAGACGGCCCGCGGACGTGACCAGCGCGAACGTGGCGCGCGCCGACGTGCGGAAGATCGATGTGATCTGGTCGTCCACGGCACGCGCGTCGGAGACGGAACGCGATTCGAACACGTCCATCGCGGACGGCGACGTGCGTGCGATGAGACCCGTCGCGCTCATCATCACCGTGCACGGTTCGTCGTCGATCTGCAGGACGGCCGCGGCCGTCGCGTCCTCGCCGGCCTTCTTCGCGGCCGCGGTGGCCGCCGCCACGTCCGCCGCCGCGTTGGAGACGGTCGCGGCCGCACGCGCGGCCTCCAACGCCTCACGCGATCTCGCGGAATCGTCTCCCTTCGCGCTCACCGGCGTGAGCGCGCCGTCCGGACCCTCGTCCAGCAGCACGGTGCGGCGCGGCGTGCCGTACTTTTCCACCGTCTCGTCCATCTCCCGCACGACCACGCGGTCCAGTTCGTCCGCGGAGGCGAGGATGCGCTCCAGCTCCTCGATGCGCTTCTTCAGGTCGTCGCGCTCCGCCTCCAGTTCGATGCGGCTCATGCGCGTGAGCCTGCGCAGACGCAGGTCCAGGATGTACTGCGCCTGCACCTCGTCCAGGTCGAATACGGCCATGAGCCGGCTCTTCGCCGTATCCGCGTCGTCCGACGTGCGGATCACCTGGATGACCTCGTCGATGTCCACCATGGCGAGCAGCAGGCCCTCCACCAGGTGCAGACGCTCCAACGCCTTCGTGCGGCGGAACTCGCTGCGGCGGCGCACCACCACGCGGCGATGCTCCACCCACACCTCAAGCAGCTCCTTCAGCCCCATGGTGTGCGGACGTCCATCCACCAACGCCACGTTGTTGATGGTGAAGTTGTCCTGCAGCGGCGTGTGCTTGAACAGTTGCGCGAGCACCGCGTTCGGCTCGTAGCCCGTCTTGATCTCGATGACGATGCGCGTGCCGTTGTGACGGTCCGTCAGGTCGATGGCGCCGGTGATGCCGTCCAGTTTGCGGTTCTTCACGCCTTCGGAGATGCGTTCCAGCACGCGTTCCGGACCCACCATGAACGGCAGCTCCGTCACGACGATCGCCTTCTTGCGCGCCGTCACGTTCTCAATGTGCGTCTTCGAACGCGTGGTGAGCGTGCCGCGTCCCGTCTCGTACGCCTCGCGGATGCCGTCGCGTCCGATGATGATGCCGCCGCCCGGCCAGTCCGGGCCCGGCACGTAGCGCATGAGCTCCTCGAGCGTGGCGTCCGGATGCGCCATGAGATGCTTCGCCGCGGCGACCACCTCGCCCAGATTGTGCGTGGCCATGTTCGTGGCCATGCCCACGGCGATGCCGGAGCCGCCGTTGACCAGCAGGTTCGGGATGGCCGAGGGCAGCACCGTCGGCTCCTTGAGCTTGTTGTCGTAGTTCGGCGTGAAATCGACCGTGTCCTCGTCGATGTCCGCGTTCATCGCGAGGGCCGCCGGGCCGAGCCTCGCCTCCGTGTAACGCGAGGCGGCCGGGCCGTCGTCCAATGAGCCGAAGTTGCCGTGGCCGTCCACCAGCGGTAGGCGCATCGCGAACGGCTGCGCGAGACGCACCATCGCCTCGTAGATCGCGGAATCGCCGTGCGGGTGCAGCTTGCCCATCACCTCGCCCACCACGCGCGCCGACTTCATGTACGGACGGTCCGGCGTGAGGTTCATCTGGCCCATCTGATAGATGATGCGGCGCTGCACCGGCTTCAGACCGTCGCGCGCATCCGGCAGGGCGCGCGCGTAGATCACCGAATACGCGTATTCGAGGAACGATTTGCTCATCTCCTCGTTCAACGGCGTTTCGACGATATGCTCCTTCACCGTGCGAGGATCGTACGCGGCGACGGCGGACTTGCGATGTGATGCCATGTGACGGACTCCCTGGACGCTCTTGAAACCCGCATCATCCTAGCAGGCGGCCGCAACCGGGGCGTCCGGCCGCCGGCGGTCGTCCTCCGCCCGCCGCCTCCGCCGGCGTCCTCCTACTACTATGGGAAGGCATGAGTGTGGAAGTACCGGACATGAGGGAGCTCCTGCGGTTGGTCCCGACCGCGCGATACGGCGACTGGACGCCGGGGGAGGGGGCGCCCGCCCCGCGCGGCGGCGCGCTGCACTTGTCCGCCGTGCTTCCGGCCGTCTCCGCCGCCATAGGCCATCCGGTGGCCACGCGCGTCCACCACGATCCGGAGGCGCTGCGCCGCGCCCTGGGACTGCCCGAAGCCCGCGCCGCCATAGTCGTGCTCGTCGACGGCCTCGGTTTCTGGAACCTCGCCATGCGCGTGGGCCACGCGCCCTACCTGCGGTCCCTGCTGCGCGATTCCGCCAACGCCCGGCCCATCTCCACCTGCGCGCCCAGCACCACCGTGGCCGCGATGGCCGCATTCGGCACCGGCACCTGCCCGGGGTTGACCGGCATGGCCGGCTACACGCAGCTCGCGCCCGACGGCTCGCGTCTCGTGCAGCTCATCCAGTTCAAGGACCCGCTCGTGCCAAAGGACCCGGCCGGCAGGGTCGTCACCATCGTGGACCCGCACGACCTGCAGCGCGAACCCACCGTGTTCGAGCGTCTCGTGGAGCAGGACGTGCCGGTCGTCAGCTCCGGACTCGCGAAGTTCGACGGCTCCCCGCTCACCGAGGCGGCGCTGAGGGGCGGCCGCTACGTGTCCAACGTGCTGCCGGGCGAACGCGTCCAGGCCGCCGCGCAGGCCGTGCGGAAGGACGGCGGCCTCGCCTACCTGTACATCCGCGACGCGGACAAGACCGGGCACGCCTACGGCTGGGACTCCGACCGGTGGATCGGCGTGTTCGAACGCATCGACTCGCGGCTGGCGCAACTGCGCCGGGAGGCGCCAAAAGGCACGCTCATCGTCATCGTCGCCGACCACGGCATGGTCACGGCGGCGCCGGAATCACGCATCGACATCGCCGGCGATCCGGAGCTCACGCAGGACGTGAGACTGGTCGGGGGAGAGCCGCGCGCCCTGATGCTCTACGCCGAACGGGGCGCGGACCCCGTGGACATCGCCGCACGCTGGAGGAACCGGCTGGACGGGCTCGCACTGGTGCGCACGAAGGACGAGGCCATCGCCGACGGACTGTTCGGACCGGTGGACGGACGCGTCGAACCGATGCTCGGCGACGTCATCGTGCAGGCCATGCACGACGTCACCCTCGTCGACTCGCGCACCCAATCGGACAAGGCCACACGCCTGCCCAGCGTGCACGGCTCCCAGACCATGCTGGAAATGGACATCCCCTGCCTCATCGACATGGCGTGACGACGGCGGACACCATGTCGGCGGACGGCGTCACGTGACGTGACGGACCGTACCTATCGAACCCGTTCGCCGAACTCACTCGCCGAACAGGATCTCATCCCAACTGGGCACGGCCGAACGGCCGGAACGACGCTTCGGCGCCTTGCGCGGACGGTCGTCGCCCTCGGACGGGGTCTCGGCGGCTGGGGCCGCGCCGGCATCGGCCGGAACGGGCGTCGCATCCCCTTCGGACGTGACGGAAGCGGCGGGCGCGGCGGGGGCGCCCTGCGGGGAAGGCAACGACACGACGGGCCGGGCCAGCGGAATGTCGCCGGTCACCGCGGGGGAGAGCGGCGCGGCATCCGCGGCGTCCGGCCGCATCGGCGGCAGCGACGGCTCGGGCACCGGACCGGGAACGGTCCGGGCGGCCGCCAGGTCGACGGGGAACGTGGCCGGCGCGGCCGCGGGCGCATCCGCCGCACGGGACGCCCCGCCGCGGGAGACGGACGACGCCTCGGCCTTCGGGGTCAGCTCCTGCTCGCCGAGCAGCTTGCGGGCCGCGGCGTTGAGGCACACCACCGTGTTGTCATGCATGTTCCATGTCCACTCCGCATGCACCTTGCGTCCCGCGGACAGGAACTGCGCGATGATGTGCCACGGCTCATGCCCGCGGCGCGTGGCCGCCCACGTGAGCGTGGAACGGTCGATGCCCGCCATGTCCAACGTGGCGGCGATGAGCTCCTCCACGGTGCGCACCCGGCTGCCCTTCGGCGCCGGCACGCGCTTGAACTGCTCGATGGCGTACTGCTTCTCCGTCTGCACGGACGCGGAGAACCGGCGCACCAGCGCCTCCGCCAGACCATAACGTTCCGCCACCTTGGCCGGGTCCGCGCCCGCGCGAATCAGCTGCTGGATCTTCGAGATGGGCAGCGTGTCCGCGGCGCTCGGCTGCCGGACGTTCAGCTGCTCGAGACGGATCTGCTTCGCCTCCAGCATGGCGCGCTCCAACGTCTCGTCCACGGTGACGATGAAACGCTCCCCACCGGCCTCGAACACCAGGTCGCCCGCCTTGGAGACATGGTCGAGACGGGCGCCCCGTGGCGAAATATCAGGCATGCGTGCACCACTTTCCTGTGAATCCTGCTACTTATTCCAGTATGCCCCACGTGTCGAACTTTACGGGTATTTGAAATCGTGTATCCTATGGGCGAGTATAACCAGCATTCCAGCCGCGGCCCACGGCCACGGCGCAGAAGAAAGGATCGCGCGATGGCCCAGGATTATGATTCCCCCCGCAACAAGGACGAGGACGAGGAATCGCTGCAGGCCCTGGGCAAGGGCTCCCAGAACTCCTCGAGCGACATCGACGACGATGAGAACGCCATCGCCGAGGACTACGAGCTGCCCGGCGCCGACCTGAGCAACGAGGACTCCTCCGTGACGGTCATCCCCATGCAGGGCGACGAATTCATCTGCTCCGAATGCTTCCTCGTCAAGCACCGCAGCCAGCTCGCCTACATGACCGACGACGGCCAGCCCGTGTGCCAGGAGTGCGCCGCCTGATGACCTTCGACCCCACGTACAACGAGCCCGAGAACACCGAGGTCCTCGTCAAGGCCATCGACCCGGACCAGCCCGCCGAGCTCGCGCAGCTGTTCTACGCCCACGCCGGGGACGCCGGCGCCGACCTCAGGGCCGCCGAGGCGTTCGAACTCAAGCCGTTCCAGCGCGCGCTCGTGCCCACCGGCGTCGCCATCGCCTTGCCTGCCGGATACGTGGGGCTTGTGCACCCGCGCAGCGGCCTGGCCGTCAAACAGGGCGTCACCGTGCTCAACGCGCCCGGCACCATCGACGCCGGCTACCGCGGCGAGATCAAGGTGCCGCTCATCAATCTCGACCCGGAGCATACCGCGCGCTTCGCAGTGGGGGACCGCATCGCGCAGCTGGTCATCCAACGCTACGTGGAGGCCCGGTTCGTCCCCGCCACGGCGCTGCCCGGATCGGACAGGGCCGAACGTGGATTCGGCTCCACCGGAGTGGCATAGCACGCGCTAGGATACGCGTAGAACGCGCCGCCGACCCGCATCCGCATACGGCATGGCGGCGCATGGACCAAGGGAGGTGGCATATGGCGGACGGTGACATGACGTTCGATTCCGCACGAAAGCTCGGGTGCGAGGTCAGCACGGATCCGATCAACCCGCTGCTGCCCATCATGCAGGCCTGCCGAGTCCACCACCCGGACGAGGACCTGACCATCCTCGAACGCGCCTACCGGCGCGCGGTCATCCAGCATTCCGCGCAACGCCGCAAATCCGGCGAACCGTACATCATCCACCCGCTCGCCGTGGCGCAGATCCTCGCCGATCTCGGCATGGGGCCGCTGGTCGTCGCCGCCGGCCTCCTGCACGACACCGTGGAGGACACCGACTACACGCTCGACGAATGCCGCGCCGAATTCGGCGACACCGTCACCGGCCTGGTGGACGGCGTCACCAAGCTCTCCAAGATGGAATACGGCGACTCCGCGCAGGCCGAGACCATCCGCAAGATGGTCGTCGCCATGAGTCGCGACGTGCGCGTCCTCGTTGTCAAGCTCGCCGACCGCGTCCACAACGCCCGCACCTGGCGGTACGTGAAGACCTCCAGCGCCGTCAAGAAGGCGCACGAGACGCTCGACGTGTACGCGCCGCTCGCCAACAGGCTCGGCATGAACGCCATCAAGACGGAGCTCGAGGAGCTGAGCTTCAAGGTCATCTACCCGAAGATCTACAACGAGATTGTCGTGCTCGTGGCCCGCAGGGCCGGCCAGCGCGAGGTCTACCTCAAGCAGATCCTCGCCGAGATCAACGAGGACCTCGACGCCCAGCACATCAAGGCGTACGTGACCGGCCGCCCGAAGGACTACTTCTCCATCTACCAGAAGATGATCGTGCGCGGCCACGATTTCGCCAACATCTACGACCTGGTGGGCGTGCGCATCATCGTCGACTCCATCCAGGACTGCTATGCGGCGCTCGGCGCCGTGCACGCGCGATGGAACCCGGTGCCCGGCCGGTTCAAGGACTACATCGCCATGCCGAAGCTCAACATGTACCAGAGCCTGCACACCACCGTGGTGGGTCCCGGCGGCAAGCCCGTGGAGATTCAGATCCGCACGTGGGACATGCACCGCCGCGCCGAATTCGGCATCGCCGCGCACTGGAAGTACAAGGAGAACGGGCAGGCCGGACGTGCGCTGAGCTCGCCGGACAAGTCCGACCGCAAGCGCGAAGGCTCCGAGAACCAGGAGCTCAGCGAGGCCGACAACCTCAAATGGATCCAGCAGCTCGCCGACTGGACCAGCGAGACCCCGGACTCCAACGAGTTCCTCGGCTCCCTCAAGGAGGACCTCGGCTCCGCCGAAGTATACGTGTTCACCCCGAAGGGCAAGATCATCTCCCTGCCCGCGGCCGCCACGCCCATCGACTTCGCATACGCGGTGCACACCGAGGTGGGACACCGCACCATGGGCGCCCGCGTCAACGGACGGCTCGTGCCGCTCGACACCAAGCTCGACAACGGCGACACCGTGGAGATCCTCACCTCCAAATCCGACACCGCCGGCCCCTCGCGCGACTGGCTGAGCTTCGCGAAAAGCCCCAAGGCACGCAACAAGATCCGCCAATGGTTCTCCAAGGAACGCCGCTCCGAGGCCATCGAGGAGGGCCGTGACGAACTGACCCGCGCTATGCGCAAGCGCAGCCTGCCCATCAACACGCTGCTCACCCCCGAAGCGCTCATCGGCGTGGCCGACGAACTCAACTTCCCCAACGCGGACAGCCTGTTCGCCGCCATCGGCGACGGACAGATCTCCACCCAGAACGTCATCTCGCATCTCGTCAAGGACGCGGGCGCCGATGAAGTGGACGAGGAGATCGAACAGGAGGTCCTGCCGCTCAAGCCCGTCGAAAGCCGGCAGAAGGCGCACAGCTCCACCGGCGTGTCCGTCAAGGGCGTGGGCGACGTGTGGATCAAGCTCGCCCGCTGCTGCATGCCCGTGCCCGGCGACAAGATCATCGGCTTCATCACCCGCAACCAGGGCGTCTCCGTGCACCGCACCGACTGCCAGAACATGATTGAACTGCAGCGCCGCCAGCCGGAACGCGTGGTCGAGGTGGAATGGACCAGCACCAAGGGCGTGTTCATGGTCAAGATCCAGGTGGAGGCGCTCGACCGCCGCAACCTGCTGTCCGACGTGACCCGCGTGCTCTCCGACCACGGCGTGAACATCATCTCCGGATCCATCTCCACCGGCTCCGACCGTGTGGCCACCAGCCAGTTCAGCTTCGAGATGGCCGATCCGCAGCACCTCAACACGCTGCTCGCCGCTGTGCGCAAGATCGACGGCGTGTTCGACGTGTACCGCATCACCGGCGCGAAGGACTCCGCCGAGCCGCGTCTGCGCAGGATGAAGTAGGTTCCGCCGAGTCCTGCGTCGGTCTTGCGTCGGCCTTGCGCCGGTCTTGCGCCGGCGGGTGGTTTGCACGCCCTATAAGCAACGTCGATTACCACGCCGCGCGGTTCCCCTTCCCATGCCGCTATAGTGGCGTTTCGTCGGGGGACGGCACATGCCGTCCACCACGGAACGAATGAGAGAGGAACACATCATGCGCTTCACCAAGACCGCCGCGGCCGCGCTGGCCGCCGTCACCCTCGCCGCCTTCGGCCTCGCCGGATGCGGCAACACCTCCGGCGCCGCCAGCCAGGAGAACGACAAGACCATCACCGTGGCCGCCAGCCCCACCCCGCACGCCGAGATCCTCAACAAGGCCGTCAAGCCGCTGCTCGAGAAGGACGGCTACAAGCTCGAGGTCAAGGAGTTCACCGACTACGTGCAGCCGAACACCGCCACCGAGGATGGCGAGGTCGACGCCAACTACTTCCAGCACAAGCCCTACCTCGACAACTTCAACAAGGAGAAGGGCACCCACCTGGTGTCCGTCGAGACCGTCCACTTCGAGCCGTTCGGCCTGTACCCGGGCAAGACCAAGTCCCTCGACGCCCTCCAGGACGGTGCCGTCGTGGCCGTCCCGAACGACGCCACCAACGAGGCCCGCGCCCTCCTGCTCCTGCAGGACGCCGGCCTGATCAAGCTCAAGAACCCGGAGGACATCAACTCCACGCCGAAGGACATCACCTCCAACCCGAAGAACCTGCAGTTCAAGGAGCTCGAGGCAGCCGTCGTCCCGACCGTCATCAAGGACGTGGACATCGCCGCCCTCAACGGCAACTACGCCATCCAGGCCGGCTTCGACGTGACCAAGGACGCCCTGCAGATCGAGAAGGCCGACGGCCTCGCCGCCAAGACCTACGCGAACATCCTGGTCGTCAAGGAAGGCAACGAGAACACCGCCAAGACCAAGGAGCTCAAGAAGGCCCTCAACTCCAGCGAGGTGCGCGACTACATCAACGACACCTACAAGGGCGCCGTCGTCCCGGTCTTCTGATCCGGAAAGCCCACGGACGAGACATGCCATCCGATACAATGCCGCACGGCACGGGCGCACGCCCGACGTGCGGCATCGCCGTTTCCGGCATGCGGCCCGATTCCATGACAACCATACGGTAAGGAACACTCGATGATCCAATTCGAGCATATGAAGAAAAGCTACGGCGTTGGTGCGGACGCCCACGAGGTGCTGCACGACGTCGACTTCACCATCCACGACGGCGAGGTGTTCGGTATCCTCGGCTCCTCCGGTGCCGGCAAATCCACGCTGGTGCGCACCATCAACCTGCTGGAGCGCCCCACCGGCGGCCGCATCCTCATCGACGGCGTCGACATCACCAACGCTACCGGCAAGGAGCTCAAGGCGCTGCGCGCGAAGATCGGCATGATCTTCCAGAACTTCAACCTGTTCCAGCAGCGCACCGTGCTGCGCAACATCACGTTCCCGCTGGAGCTCGCGCACAAGCCGAAGGCGCAGCGCGTCGCGCGCGCCGAACGCCTCCTCAAGCTCGTCGGCCTCGAGGAGTACGCGGACCGCTATCCGAGCCAGCTCTCCGGCGGCCAGCAGCAGCGCGTCGCCATCGCGCGCGCCCTCGCCAACGAGCCGAAGATCATGCTGTGCGACGAGGCCACCAGCGCCCTCGACTCCACCACCACCGTGCAGATCCTCGACCTGCTGCGACGCATCAACCGCGAGCTCGGCGTGACGCTCGTCATCATCACGCACTCCCTCTCCGTGGCGCGCAACATCTGCGACCGCGTCGCGATGATCGACGGCGGCGACATCGTCGAGATGGGCGAGACCGCGGAGCTGTTCGCCAACCCGAAGAGCGACATCCTCAAGACGCTCATCGCCAGCGCGGAGGAACAGAACGGACGTGAGGAAGACGAGAACGGGGAGGTGCGCTGACCATGGGATCGACCATCAGCCAATTCATCGCCGACTACGGCGAGCTGCTGCTCGAAGGCACGCGTGACACGCTCGTCATGACGGGCGTTTCCACGCTGCTCGCCTACGTGATCGGCGTGCCGCTGGGCGTGCTGCTGACCATCACCGGCGAAGGCTCCATCCACCCGCAGAAGGCCGTCAACACCGTGCTCGGCTGGATCGTGAACATCGGACGTTCCATCCCGTTCATCATCCTGCTCGTCGCGATCATTCCGTTCACCCGCCTCATCGTCGGCACGTCGCTCGGCGTGGAAGGCGCCATGGTGCCGCTCGTCATCTCCGCGGCGCCGTTCGTCGCCCGCATGGTAGAGCAGTCCCTCGCCGAAGTGGACGGCGGCCTCATCGAGGCGGCGCAGAGCTTCGGCGCGACCGGCTGGCAGATCGTCACCAAGGTGCTGCTCGTCGAAAGCCTGCCGTCCCTGGTGCGCGGCGCGGCCATCACGTTCATCAACCTGTTCGGATACTCCGCGATGGCCGGCACCGTCGGCGCTGGCGGTCTGGGCGACATCGCCATCCGCTACGGCTATCAGCGCTACGAGTACGACGTGATGATCGCCGCCGTGGTGCTGAGCGTCATCCTCGTGCAGATCATCCAGTCGTTCGGCGACTGGTTCGCGCGACGCATCGACCATCACGCGCGCTGACCGGGACGGCCTATTCCGGGACGGGCCGATAGACGGATGCTGTCCGGTCCGTGCCCCGTTTACGGATATCCGGTTCGATGGCCCGCGTCCCCTCCCGCACGTCGTGCGGGAGGGGACGCGGGCCATCGCCGTCTTGCGGCTTCGCCTCGCCGGTTCCGGCGGTGTGTCCGATGTGCGGCTGATGTGTGTCTGCCGTGCGGCGAACGGGATCGGGACGCGATGAGTGGCACCGGAACGAGGATGGGGGCTGTCGTTGAGTTCCGGCCCGTGCTTGGTTGGGCCGGAACGACGTGTGCGGGTGATTCCGCGTTCCGGGTTCTTGATTTGTGGTCCCGGAGTGAGAACGAGGGCCTCGGTTGCGTTCCGGACCAGGGACGGTTGGTCCGGAACGCGGATGCGGCTCGATTTCGCGTTCCGGGCTTGAGCCATGGATGGCTGAATCGTAGTGGGGCAAAAGTAGCGGCCGCAAGTCGTAGGACTTGCGGCCGCTCAATACCAAGGAGACAGTACCATGAACTACGTCTCTTATGAGCGTGCAGCGTGGTCAGATGCTGCAGCTCAACAGCCAGAATACCATGCCGTGGCGGTCGTGCCATTCCGTGTTATTCCGCAACATCCGTGTCGCCGCCCAACGGCGAAACGCCCGCGCCTGGCATGCGTCGATGCGCCGACGCCGGGGCCATCGCCGTCTTGCGGCTATGACACACTCATGACCTATGAGCACTATCATCATGCACACCTCCGAAGGTGACATCACCATCAACCTGTTCGACGACAAGGCCCCGGAGACGGTCAAGAACTTCCTCGGCCTCGCCACCGGCGAGAAGGAGTGGACCGACCCGATGACCGGCCAGCCCTCCCACGAGCCGTTCTACGACGGTCTCACCTTCCACCGCATCATCAAGGACTTCATGATTCAGGGCGGCTGCCCGCTCGGCACCGGCACCGGCGGCCCCGGCTACGATTTCGACGACGAGATCGACCCGTCCCTGAAGTTCGACCACCCGTACCTGCTCGCCATGGCGAACGCCGGTCTGCGTCGCGGCATGGACGGCAAGGTCCACGGCACCAACGGCTCCCAGTTCTTCATCACCACCGTGCCCACCCCGTGGCTCGACGGCCACCACACCATCTTCGGCGAGGTCGCCGACGACTCCTCCAAGGCCGTGGTCGACAAGCTCGAGGCGCTGCCCACCGACCGTATGGACCGTCCTACCGAGCCGGCCGGCATCCTGTCCGTCGAAGTGGTCAAGTGACCCGATTCCGCACGCCGACGGCTTCGGCGGCGTCCTATGCGTGAGGCGGCCCTTCCCGATGGGGGAGGGCCGCCTCACACGTTTCCGCACGCGTTCCGATGCGTGCGCGTCCGATGCGTACGCATCCGATGTCCGTCCGTCACGGCGTATCCGCCGTGCGTCCGCCCGCGTCCGTCACAGCACGCCGAAATGTTCCAGCGCGTGCAGCACGCCGTCATGGTCGACGTCGTCGGTGACGTAGTCGGCCGCGCGTTTCGGCTCCTCGGAGGCGTTGCCCATCGCCACGCCGATGCCGGCGAACGCGAGCATCGTCGTGTCGTTGCCGCCGTCGCCGAACGCCATGACCTGTTCGCGCGTCCAGCCGTAATGGCGCATGAACCGTTCGATGCCGCGCGGCTTGCCGCCGTCCGCCGGGATGAGGTCGACGAAGTTCGGATGCCACCGCACGCCCTGGATGTTGCGGCACAGGGAGACGATCTCCGCCTGCGTCGCCTCGTCCACGTACGGGCTGATCTGGAACGTCTCGTGTTCGAGCGGGCGCGTGTGCGGGTCGTCCAGATTCACCTTCGGCGCGGTCTTGCCGAGTTGGCGCCACGTCTCGCGCAATGCGTCGTTGATCCGGTTGAAGTATACGTAGTCCGATTCGCAGTAGTTCGCCACCACGTCCGGGTGCGCGTCCAGCCATGTGGTGATGGTGCGGATGTCGTCCATGTCGAGCGGCTGCTTTTCGAGGAAGCCGTGGTCGTCGCAGCAGTACTGGCCGTTGAGGCCCACGATGCCGTCGAACGTGATCGGGATCGTGTCGAGCACGACGGTCATGTGGCTCGGCGCACGTCCCGAGCAGATGAACACCTTGACGCCCTTGGCCTGCAGCCGGTGCAGCGCGACGATCGTCGAGTCGGGGACGACATGCGTGACGAAGCTCGTCAACGTGCCGTCGATGTCGAAGAACACGCCTTTGATATCCGAACCTGCGACAGCCACGACGCACCTCCGTTTTCCATCGTCCATATGTCTGCCGCCTCCCAGTCTACAGGTCGGCGGACCGGGCCGGCGCATCCCCGATGCGCGGCGTACTGTAGGAGGCATGAGCGAACACATCGAAACCGATTCCAGCCTCATCGACATCCGCCACTACCTGCACGCCCACCCCGAACGCAGCTTCAAGGAGACCGACACCAGCATCTACCTGGCCGACCAACTGCGCGCCCACGGCGTGGAGATCCTCGAGAACCCGTTGGAGACCGGCGTCGTCGGCCTCATCCGCGGCGAGGGCGGGCAGGGCCCGCGCGTCGCGCTGCGCGCCGACATCGACGGCCTGCCCATCGTGGAGGACACCGGGCTGCCGTTCGCTTCCGTCAACCAGGGCGTCATGCACGGGTGCGGCCACGACCTGCACATGACCGGCCTGCTCGGCGCCGCGTTCTGGCTGGCCGACCATCGCGACCGGTTCGCCGGATCCGTCAAGATCCTCTTCCAGCCGAGCGAGGAGACCGGCCAAGGCGCCCGCGCGATGATCGAGGCGGGGCTGCTCGACGACGTGGACGCCATCATCGGCACGCACAACAACCCCAACTATGCGCCCGGCGAGATCGCGGTGGGCGTCGAGCCGATGATGGCCGGTTGCGTGCGCTTCCAAGTCACGCTCCACGCGGACGGCACGCACGCCGGATACCCACACAAGGGCACCGGGCCCATCGAGGCGATGGCCGCCATGGTGCTCGAGCTGCAGACCATCGTCAGCCGGAACGTCAACGCGCTCCATCCGCTCGTCCTGTCCGTCACCGAGGTGCACGGCGGCCGCGTGTGGAACGTCGTGCCTGCGGAATCCGGCTTCCAGGGCACCGTGCGCTACTTCCACAAGGAGGACAGCCTGCTCGCCGAACGCCGGTTCAGGGCGATCGTCTCCCATACGGCCGAGGCGTTCGGCATCACGGCCGACGTGGAATGGGACGACTTCCAGGACCCCGTCGTCTCCGACGCGCCGCTGGCGCGCGCCGTCGCCGAGGACGTGCGCGACTACGCGCGGCTCGAGCCGATCCGTCCCTCGATGGCGGGGGAGGACTTCTGCGAGTTCGCCGACGTGACGCGCTCCGTGTTCGCGTTCGTCGGCTCGAACGGCAAGGAGGGATGCGCCGACTGGCACAGCCCGCGTTTCGTGGGATTGGACGCGTCCATCCCCACGTTCGTGGAGTTCTACGTGAACGCCGCCCTGCGCGTCCTGGACGAACTGCGCTGAACCGCGCCAGACGCCGGGCGCACTACACTGGAGGACCATGACACAGATTCGTTTCGCACTCGCACAGATCGACACGTGCGTCGGCGCGCTCGACGCCAACGCGGACAAGGTGCTCGACTACTCCCGCAAGGCGGCCCGCGGCGACGCGCAGGTCGTCGTCTTCCCCGAGATGACCCTCACCGGATACCCGATCGAGGATCTCGCGCTGCGTCGCACCTTCCGTCAGGCCGCTTGGGACAAGGCGAACGAACTGGCGTCCGCCCTCAAACGCGACGGTCTCGGCGGACTGTACGTGGTCGTCGGTACCGTCGGCACGGACCATGCCACGGACAAGCCGTACAACCGCCTCGTCGTACTGCACGAGGGCGTCGTCTGGGCCGGCTACGACAAGCACTTCCTGCCCAACTACGGCGTCTTCGACGAATTCCGCATCTTCAAGGCGGGCGAACGCTCCGTCGTGCTCGACGTCGACGGCGTGCGCCTCGGCGTGGCCATCTGCGAGGACATCTGGCAGGACGGCGGCCCCGTGGCCGAACTCGCCGGACGCGACATCGACGCGCTCGTCACCATCAACGGCTCCCCGTACGAGGAAGGCAAGACCGACGTGCGCACCGAACTCGCACGTCGACGCGCCGCCGAGGTCGGCGCCCCCCTCCTCTACGTGAACCAGGTGGGCGGCCAGGACGACCTCGTCTTCGACGGCGGCAGCTTCGTGGTGGACGCCACGGGCGAACTGCTCGAACGCAGCCCCATGTTCATGGAGGACTTGTCCTATTGGACGCTGGACAGCGAGCACATCCACCAGGCGAAGACCACCATCGCTCCGGCGCCGGACCCGGACGAGGAGGTGTACACCGCCTGCGTGCTCGGCCTCAAGGACTACATGGTGAAGAACCGGTTCACCGGCGTCACGCTCGGCCTGTCCGGCGGCATCGACTCCGCGCTCGTCGCGGCGATGGCGGCGGACGCCGTCGGCGGCGGCAACGTGCACGGCATCTCCATGCCGTCCATGTATTCCTCCGACGGTTCCAAGGACGACGCCGCGGACCTCGCGACGAACATCAGCGCCCACTACGACGTCCAGCCCATCGAACCGCTGTTCGACGCCTACCAGCGGCAGCTGCACCTCGACGGCGTGGCCGCCGAGAACCTGCAGGCGCGCATCCGCGGCGTCATCGTCATGGCCTACTCCAACTCCAAGGGGCTGCTCGCCGTGGCCACCGGCAACAAGTCCGAGCTCGCCTGCGGCTACTCCACGATCTACGGCGACGCGGTGGGCGGCTACGCGCCCATCAAGGACCTGCTCAAGACCCGCGTGTGGGAGCTCGCCCGCTGGCGCAACAAGGCGGCTGCCGCGGGCGTCGGCATCGGCGGCCTGAAGGTCGTCGGCAACGAGGAGGGCAACCCCGGCGTCCCGCTCAAGGACGGCGTGATGATCCCCGTCTCCTCCATCGAGAAGGCGCCGAGTGCCGAACTGCGCCCCGGACAGAAGGATTCCGATTCGCTGCCCGAATACGCGCTGCTGGACAAGGTGCTCGCCGCGTACATCGAGCATGCGCACGGACGCGCCGACCTGCTCGCCGACGGCTTCGACGAGGCGACGGTCGACACCGTGATGAGGCTCGTGGACCGGGCCGAATGGAAGCGCCGCCAGTATCCGCTCGGGCCGAAGGTCACGGCGCTGGCGTTCGGACGCGACCGTCGTCTGCCCATCACCAACGCGTTCCGCGAATAACCCGATCGAACGGGGCGGACGCGACCGGATGCCCGTTTCGGCCGCGCCCGCACGCATCAAGGAAGGGAAGGAAGCCGATCATGACCGACGGCAAGCAGTGGTATTTCAACATCCGCACGGGGGAGCCGGAGCTCGGCCCCCAATCGCCGATCGAGCAGCGCATGGGGCCGTACCGCAGCCGCGAGGACGCGCTCGACGCGTGGAAGATTTTCCAGGATCGGGAAACCCTGTGGAAGGAGCAGGACCGTCAGTGGAACCTGCGCTGGGGTGACGACGGACGCTGATGGCATCGTCCAGGGCGCCTTACGGGCCGTGTCAAGCGGTTCGCAAGGCGCCCTAGCCGTTTCCGGGCATATCCGCGGCGTTGCGGGAACGGCCGGTTGCGTTTGCGGGAACGTTTGCAGGCGTCTTGCTCCGGTAAGTCGTGTGAACGATAACGCAATGTGATATAGCTCACGCGCTTTTTGAACCTTTTGCCAGATACGTACAGCTAGACTTAAAACCAACGACGACGAAGGTGCGTCGGCAACAAGATACAACACCAAGGAGTGGAAATGACAGCTGTTGAATCTGCTGCACTGACCGCGGAAGAGCTCGACGCGAAGGCGTGGGCCGGCTTCGAGGGCGGCAACTGGCAGAAGGACATCGATGTCCGCGACTTCATCCAGAAGAACTACACCCCGTACACCGGCGACGAGAGCTTCCTCGCCCCGGCCACCGAGAAGACCAAGCACCTGTGGAAGTACCTCGACGACAACTACCTGGCCGTCGAGCGCAAGCAGCGCGTCTATGACGTGGACACCCACACCCCGGCTGGCATCGATGCCTTCCCGGCCGGCTACATCGACTCCCCGGAGGTCGACAACGTGATCGTCGGCCTGCAGACCGACGTCCCCTGCAAGCGCGCGATGATGCCGAACGGCGGCTGGCGCATGGTCGAGCAGGCCATCCGCGAGGCCGGCAAGGAGCCGGACCCGGAGATCAAGAAGATCTTCACCAAGTACCGCAAGACCCACAACGACGGCGTCTTCGGCGTGTACACCAAGCAGATCAAGGTGGCCCGCCACAACAAGATCCTCACCGGCCTGCCGGACGCCTACGGCCGCGGCCGCATCATCGGCGACTACCGCCGCGTGGCCCTGTACGGCGTGAACAAGCTCATCGCCTTCAAGAAGCGCGACAAGGACTCCGTGCCGTACCGCAACGACTTCACCGAGCCGGAGATCGAGCACTGGATCCGCTTCCGTGAGGAGCACGACGAGCAGATCAAGGCCCTCAAGCAGCTCATCAACCTCGGCAACGAGTATGGCCTCGACCTGACCCGTCCGGCCCAGACCGCCCAGGAGGCCGTGCAGTGGACCTACATGGGCTACCTCGCCTCCATCAAGTCCCAGGACGGCGCCGCCATGTCCTTCGGCCGCAACTCCGCGTTCCTCGACTGCTACATCGAGCGCGACCTCCAGGCCGGCAAGATCACCGAGACCGACGCCCAGGAGCTCATCGACAACATCGTCATGAAGCTGCGCATCGTCCGCTTCCTGCGCACCAAGGACTACGATGCCATCTTCTCCGGCGACCCATACTGGGCGACCTGGTCCGACGCCGGCTTCGGCGACGACGGCCGTCCGCTGGTCACCAAGACCTCGTTCCGTCTGCTCAACACCCTGACCCTCGAGCACCTCGGACCCGGCCCGGAGCCGAACATCACCATCTTCTGGGATCCGAAGCTGCCGGAAGGCTACAAGCGCTTCTGCGCCAAGATCTCCATCGACACCTCCGCCATCCAGTACGAGTCCGACCGTGAGATCCGCGGCCACTGGGGCGACGACGCGGCCATCGCCTGCTGCGTCTCCCCGATGCGCGTCGGCAAGCAGATGCAGTTCTTCGCCGCCCGCGTGAACTCCGCCAAGGCGCTGCTGTACGCGATCAACGGCGGCCGCGACGAGATGACCGGCATGCAGGTCATCGACAAGGGCGTCATCGACCCGATCCTCCCGGAGGCCGACGGCACCCTGGACTACGAGAAGGTCAAGAACAACTACGAGAAGGCTCTCGAGTGGCTGTCCGAGACCTACGTGATGGCGCTGAACATCATCCACTACATGCACGATAAGTACGCGTACGAGTCCATCGAGATGGCCCTGCACGACAAGGAGGTGTACCGCACCCTGGGTTGCGGCATGTCCGGTCTGTCCATCGCCGCCGACTCCCTCGCCGCGATCAAGTACGCCAAGGTGTATCCGATCACCAACGCCGAGGCCAAGACCCTCGAGGGCCACGAGTACGAGTACGTCGAGGGCGCCGACGACGACCTGGTCGTGGGCTACCGCACCGAGGGTGAGTTCCCGATCTACGGCAACGACGACGACCGCGCCGACGACATCGCCAAGTGGGTCGTCTCCACGGTCATGGGCCAGGTCAAGCGCCTGCCGGTCTACCGCGGCGCCGTCCCGACCCAGTCCATCCTGACGATCACCTCCAACGTGGAGTACGGCAAGAACACCGGTTCCTTCCCGTCCGGCCACAAGAAGGGCACCCCGTACGCCCCGGGCGCCAACCCGGAGAACGGCATGGACTCCCACGGCATGCTGCCGTCCATGTTCTCCGTCGGCAAGATCGACTACAACGACGCGCTCGACGGCATCTCGCTGACCAACACCATCACCCCTGATGGCCTCGGCCGCGACGAGCAGGAGCGCATCGGCAACCTCGTCGGCATCCTCGACGCCGGCAACGGCCACGGCCTCTACCACGCGAACATCAACGTGCTGCGCAAGGAGACCATGGAGGACGCCGTCGAGCACCCGGAGAAGTACCCGCACCTGACCGTGCGCGTCTCCGGCTACGCGGTGAACTTCGTCAAGCTCACCAAGGAGCAGCAGCTCGACGTGATCTCCCGCACCTTCCACCAGGGCGCCGTCACCGACTGATTCCCGTCGCGGACAGCGACCGCGTGAAGCGGTAGAACGATGATGAAGGGGTGGGATTCGTCCCACCCCTTCATCATGACCATCAACATACGACCAACATCCTTTCCACGCATCACCAGGAACAGGAGGACGACGATGCCCGACACCCAGTTCCGCACCACCACGCGCCATATGCTGCGCGCATCCAAGACCTACGCCAAGCAGACCCTCATGGGCGGTCTGTCCGGCTTCGAATCGCCCATCGGGCTGGACCGACGGGACCGCATCGCCGCACTCAGGTCCGGCGACATCGGCTTCGTCCACTCGTGGGACATCAACACGTCCGTCGACGGACCGGGCACCCGTATGACCGTCTTCATGAGCGGCTGCCCGCTGCGCTGCCAGTACTGCCAGAACCCCGACACATGGAAGATGCGCGACGGCAAGCCCGTCACGCTCGAGGCGATGATCAAGAAGGTCGACCGCTACAAGGACCTGTTCAAAGCCACGCACGGCGGCATCACCTTCTCCGGCGGCGAATCGATGATGCAGCCCGCGTTCGTCTCCCGCGTGTTCCACGCCGCCAAGGAGATGGGCGTGCACACCTGCCTCGACACCTCCGGATTCCTCAACGAGAACTACACCGACGAAATGCTCGAGGACATCGACCTGTGCCTGCTCGACGTCAAATCCGGCGACGAGGAGACCTACCACAAGGTCACCGGCGGCGTGCTGCAGCCCACCATCGACTTCGGCCGGCGCATCTCCAAGGCCGGCAAGAAGATCTGGGTGCGGTTCGTGCTCGTGCCGGGCCTCACCGACGCCGAGGAGAACGTCGAGAACGTCGCCCGCATCTGCGAAAGCTTCGGCGACGCCGTCGAACACATCGACGTGCTCGGATTCCATCAGCTCGGACGCCCCAAGTGGCACGAGCTGCGCATCCCGTACCCGCTGGAGAACCAGAAGGGGCCGAACGCGGCGCTGCGCGAACGCGTCGTCAAACAGTTCGAATCGCACGGCTTCACCGTCTACTGACCGGCCTCCCGCGTGCCGATACCCCGAAACGGCGCGAACGCCCTTACGCTGGAGACATGGCCGACATTTACGCATTCCCCATAGGCGTGGAACCGCGGACGGCGGACGGCGTCGACTCCCGTACGCCGCTGCCGGAACGCCCCGACGGCGTGCCCGACGACGTCTGGAACGCCGTCGAATCGGTGCGCGTCATGGACCGGCTCGAGGACATGGAGTACCGGGAGATACCGGTGCCGCAGACCCTGGCGGACTACGGCATCGGCGTGTCGATGGAGACGCGGTCCGACAGGTCGCCCCAC
Source organism: Bifidobacterium sp. CP2 (assembly GCF_018555635.1). Classification (NCBI taxonomy): domain Bacteria; kingdom Bacillati; phylum Actinomycetota; class Actinomycetes; order Bifidobacteriales; family Bifidobacteriaceae; genus Bifidobacterium; species Bifidobacterium sp. CP2. Next base: position 29,150 of record NZ_JAFEJX010000009.1, read on the forward strand.
GTCTCGGGCTGGATCATGCTGCTGCACGCGAGGGAGCCCCGCGACGATTGGGGGTCGCGCTGGCGTTGCGTGGCCTTCGCCGCCATCCCGCTCGAGCCGAAGGAGAACACGTCGCTCGCGCCGGACATGTACTGGGACGACCTGTGCCGGCGCATGGGGGGCGTCCGCCGCGACAGCATGGGAGGCACCGTCACCGTCACCCAGAACACGACGTTCGGCTCGCTCGGCGTGGACGATTCCGCAGGTTGCGAGATACGTGTATCCTTCACTCCGGTGACCGAGCCCGGAGGGATGTTCGACGCCGGCGCGACCGTCGGCGACTGGGCCCGGTTCATCAGGTCCACCATCCGTTTCGACGAGGATGACATTGTTGATTGAACGCAATCTGGAGCCACGCCTGCTCAACGAACCACGCGGGGGAGTGCCGGACGTCACCGACACCCGCGAAGGATACCGGGACGCCTGCGTGGCGCTCGCCTCGGCATCCGGCCCGCTGGCCGCGGACGCCGAACGCGCGTCCGGATTCCGCTACGGGCATGAGGATTGGCTCATCCAATTCAAACGCGGCGACTCCGGCATCATCCTGCTCGACCCGGTGGCGCTCACCAAGGCGGGCGTCAGCTGGCATACGTTCAACACGGCCGTGGGCGATGCCGAATGGATCATCCACGACGCGATGATGGACCTGCCCGGCTTCACCGACATCGGATTGACGCCGAAGCGCCTCTTCGACACCGAGATGGCCGCTCGCCTGCTCGGACTGCACCGGTTCGGCCTCGCCGCCGTCACCGAACACTATCTCGGGCTCGTCCTCGCCAAGGAGCATTCCGCGGCCGACTGGTCGTACCGACCGTTGCCGCGCGACTGGCGCAACTACGCCGCGCTCGACGTCGAGGAGCTCATCGAACTCGAGGAACTCATGCGCGCCGACCTCAGGCGGGCCGGCAAGGAGGAATGGGCCGAGGAGGAGTTCGCGCACATCCTCGCCGAAGGCACGTCAGGCAGGCCCCGCCACGAGCATCCGGTGCCGTGGCTGCGCATCTCCCACATCACCGAGATCATCCGCGACCCGCGCGCCCTCGCCGTCGCACGCGCCCTGTGGACGAAGCGCGACGAGCTGGCCCGCCGCTACGACATCTCCCCGCCCCTGCTGCTCGAGGACTCGTCGATCATCGAGGCGGCGAAGCGCAAGCCGCGCAACGCGCGCGAGTTCCGCGCCGTGCGCTGCCTCAACGAGCGTGTGCGCATGCACACCGGCAGCGAGCAGGACAAGATGTTCGAACGCTACGCGCCCATCCAGCGCTCGGTGAAGCCGTCCCTGTGGAAGACCGTCATCCAGGAGGCGCTCGCACTGCCCGCATCCGAACTGCCGTCGACGCCCGGCGGCCGCGACCCCAAGGACGGCCCCGCCGCCAACGCGCCCCGCTCGAACAAGCAGTGGGAGCGGCACCCGGAGCGGATGGAGCGCCTCAAGCGCGTGCGGAGCGTGGTCAACCAGATCGCCGAGGACACGCGCACCCCGGTGGAGATCATCGTCAACCCCCAGATCATCCGCAACCTGTGCTGGACGGACGAGCCGGAGACGCGCGACGTGGCGGAGTTCCTCACGGAGCAGGGTGCACGGCGCTGGCAGGTGCGGCTCATTGCAGCGTCCGTGGAACGCGTTATACTGTGACGGTTGCCTTCGGGCAGATATAAGAACACAACGACTTTTCAGGAGCGTTTAGCGTGAAGATCAGCGTTCGTAACCTCGAACCCACCAAGGTGAAGCTCACCATCACCGTCGAGCCGGAGGAGTTCGACCCGTACCTCGATGCCGCCCGCAAGGACATCGCCAAGCAGGTGAACGTGCCGGGCTTCCGCAAGGGCCACGTTCCGGGCAAGCTCATCGACCAGCGTTTCGGCTTCGGCGCCGTCGCCGGCGAGGCCGTCAACGAAGGCGTGCCGGAGCTGTACTCCAAGGCCCTCGAGGAGAAGAAGATCCACCCGATGGCCCAGCCGGAGTTCGACGTCGTGGACGTGCCGGAATCCGCCAAGGACGAGAAGAAGCTCAAGTTCACCGCCACCGTGGAGCGTCGCCCCGACATCGAACTGCCGGAGATCGAAGGCATGGAGATCGCCATCGCCGCCCCGGAGGTCACCGATGAAGACGTCGACAAGCGTCTCGAGACCCTGCGCCAGCGCTTCGGCACCCTCGTGGGCGTCGACCGTCCGGCCGCCAAGGGCGACTACGCGAACATCGACCTGTCCGCCGAGATCGACGGCGAGGTCGTCGACTCCCAGGAGGGCGTGAGCTACGAGCTCGGCTCCAACACCATGCTCGACGGTCTGGATGAGGCCCTCGAAGGCCTGTCCGACGGCGAGGAGACCACCTTCGAAGGCACGCTGGAGGCCGGCGAGCACGAGGGCCAGAAGGCCACCGTGAAGGTGAAGGTCAACTCCGTGAAGGCCGAGGAGCTCCCGGAGCTCAACGACGACTTCGCCCAGGAGGCCTCCGAGTTCGACACCCTCGACGAGCTTAAGGCCGACATCCGCAAGGCCGCCGGCGAGGACGCCAAGGGCCGTCAGGCCACCGAGGCCCGCGACGCCTTCCTGGCCAAGCTGGCCGAAGGCCTCGAGATCCCGGTGCCGAAGGGCGTGAAGGCCGCTGCCGTCGAGGAGCACCTCAAGGGCCTGACCCCGGATCCGGAGAAGGCCACCGACGAGCAGAAGCAGCAGGCCGAGGAGGGCGCCGAGAAGGAGCTCAAGGACCAGATCCTGCTCGACACCCTCGCCGAGAAGATGGACGTCCAGGTCTCCCAGGCCGACGTGTTCAACTTCCTCGCCTCCATCGCCCAGCAGTACGGCATGGACCCGAACGCCTTCATCCAGGCCATCATCAAGAACGGCCAGCTCGGCTCCGCCGTGCAGGAGGTCGGTCGTTCCAAGGGCCTGCTCGCCGGCATGCGCGCCGTCAAGTTCACCGCCAACGGTGAAGAGGTCGACCTGTCCGCCTTCCTCGGCGAGGCCGCCGAAGACGAAGAGGCCGAGTCCGTCGAGGCCGCTTCCGCCGCCGCCGCCGTGGCCGACGAGCTGTCCGCCAAGGACGGCGAGTGAGCCCAGCCGCGCAGTAGCGTGATGTGATGCACGGAGGCTTGGAACCCTTGGGTTCCAAGCCTCCGTTTCGTTATGCGGCGACGCCGCGTGGAGACGACGCGTGGACCGTGGCCGCCGATCGCCAGGGCGGTTTATCGATATGGCTTCGGTCGGATCAACTTCAGATGGTTTCGGATGGCTTCGGATGGGGAGGGAACAATGACGGTGTGGAAAGACGTCCGTGTCAACCGGATGCTGTGGCTCGTCGTCGCGACGCTCGCGCTGGGCTCGCTGATCGGCGCGGGAGCCGGCCTGCTCACGCTGCTGCTGTACGGCGTCGAGCATGTGATGCTCGGGTACGTGGAGGGTGCCGGCGCGCCCGGTCCGTTCGCGGTGCCGGCCGTACGCCGTGCGGTCTCCGTGACCGTCGGCCTGTCGCTCGCGGGTCTTGCCTGGTGGCTGTTGCGCACGAAGACGACGAAGGTGCCGTCCGTGAAGAAAGCGGTCGCGGGGGAGCGGATGCCATGGTGGCAGACCGTCGTGCACGTCGTGCTCCAGATCTTCATCGTCGGTTCCGGCGCGTCCATCGGCCGTGAGGTCGCGCCGCGCGAACTCGGCGCGATGCTCGCCCAACGTTTCTGCGATCTGTTCCATATCGGCCGTGAGGGCGACGCCGCCGGTCTCGCCGACCGGCGCATGGTCGTCGCCGTCGCCGCCGGCGCCGGCTTGGGTGGCGTCTACGATGCGCCGCTCGCCGGCATGTTCTTCGCCGTGGAGATCCTGCTCGCCGACGTGACGCTCGAGAAGGTCGGGTTCGCGTTGGGCATGTCCGCGACGGCCGCGTACGTCGCCTCGCTCGTCAAGGGGCGTCACACGTTCTACGCCGTCGCCGGCATGACCGCCGACTATACGCCGAGCCTCATGCTGTTCGCACTGTTGTGCGGAGTTGCATGCGGTGCGGCCGGCGCGTTGTTCCGTAAGGGTTCCTCTTGGGCGACCGTGCACCAGCCGAAGGGTGCGATGCTCCTGTGGCAGATGCCGCTCGCCGGTCTCGTCACCGGCCTGGTCGCCGTGTTCGCGCCGCAGGTGATGGGCAACGGCCGCGCCGCCGCCCAGCTCGCCTTCGACGGCATGGCCGGCTCCGCCGGTACCGTGGGATCCGCTCAGGTCTGGTCGCTCGTGGGGCTGCTGGCGGTCACGTTCCTTGTGAAGGCCGCGACGACGCTCGCCACCATCCGTTCCGGCGCGTCCGGCGGCGTGCTCCAGCCCGGCATCGCGCTCGGCGCCACGTTGGGCGCGACGCTCGGCATCCTCTGGTCGTTCGCGTTCCCCGGCGATCCGGTGGGCGTGTGCGCGCTCATCGGCGCCGCCGCGCTGCTCTCCGCCTCCCAGCAGGCGCCGCTCATGGCCATGTGCCTCGTCATGGAGCTCACCGAAGCCCCCATCACGCTCTTCGTCCCCGTCGGATTGGCCGTCGCCGTTTCGGCCGTCCTGTCGCACCGACTGCTGAATGGGTTCCTGAGACCGCGCGGAAAGACGTCAATCTGAAGATATCGCGCTCACCGGGGAGTGGTTGTTCCGCCTTTCACCTCATCACTTCGCAGAACGGGTTCGTCGGGTTCATCACAACGGTGGAATCCTTTCGATCCGCCACGTGCCGGCAGTCCGCCCGAACGCGTTCTACGCCCGCATCGCCAGCGCTGCCTCGCGAAGCGACCGGCGAAAGGTGTAAAATGCTCAATGAGCATGGTGTAAAATGTGCAATGAAAACGGCGTAGAATGATGAATGCGTAGATGGTGGTGCACATGGTGCTTCGTCCTGAAACATACAGGCCTCGTTTGCTGGACGCTCAGGTGGCCAAGTTGCTCGGCATATTCGGCGCCGTCCAGATCGACGGGGCGAAATGGTGCGGAAAGACATGGTGTGCACTGTCCCACGCCAACAGCGTCACCGGTCTGGATGATTACCGTGTCCGTCCATTGGCCGAAGCCGATCCCACCATGCCGCTTCTCGGCAACCAGCCGCATCTGATTGACGAATGGCAGACCGTTCCCGCCGTTCGTGATGCGGTACGGCATGCGATCGACCATGAGTCCAATCGTCCCGGACAATATCTGCTCACCGGTTCAAGCGCTCCTCCACTGGAGCGGTACGAGCATAGCGGTGCCGGCAGGATCGCGCATCTGCGCATGCGTCCCATGAGCCTTTATGAGCAGGGATTGTCCACCGGCGAGGTATCCCTGCGTAAGCTCTTCGACGGCGAATTCTCACCGGCCGTCACGCAGGTGTCGCTGGAGCGGATCGCGGAATGGGTCTGCCGAGGTGGATGGCCGGCCGCCTTGGACCGCGATCTTGAAAGCGCCCTGTACATTCCCCGACAATATCTGGAAGCGGTCTGCGAGGACAACGCTCCGCGCATGGGCAAGAATCCCGCCATGACCCGACGGATCATCATGTCGTTGGCGAGAAACAATGCCAAAGCGGCCACGGTCAAGACCATCAGCCGTGACATGTACGCCGATGACGAAAGCGCGGATACGGAACCCGCGCGCGCGACCACCACCAGCTACGTGGACATGCTGATCCGTGAGTTCCTCATCGAGGAGCTGCCCTGCTGGGACGCCCCCATCAAAGCCCGGAACCGAATGAGGGTCAAGCCGAAACGATATTTCGTCGACCCCTCCCTCGCCGTCTCGTCCCTTGGCGTCAATCCCACGCGGCTGCTCTCCAATGGACAGATATTCGGCGACGCGTTCGAGAACCTGGTCATACGCGATCTCATGGTATATACCTCTGCGTGGGTCGGTCTTGAGCATCCCAAGGTGTATTTCTATCGCGACGACAAAGGGCTGGAGACCGACGCCATCATCGAGCTCGAGGACGGCAGATGGGGCGCCATCGAGATCAAACTCGGCGAAAACAAGGCGCAGGAAGGCGTCGATTCACTCATCAGGGTCCGCAATACGGTCATGGCGAATCCCTATTCCCAACAGCGGGAACCATCGTTCCTCATGGTGATCGTCGGCAACGGTATGTATGCGAGGAAAACGGCGGAGGGCGCGTACGTGGTTCCCCTCACCGTGCTGGGCGTCTGATGATTGGCGAATCACCGTATCGGTCGCCATGCGGCGTGCACGAGTACGCGTCGAGCCGAAAGCGGGCGGAAACGCGCCCTCCGTCGCTTGAAGGCGGTAGTCTTGAACACTGTCTATGACAGTATTCGAAATGGAGAACAAGGTGAGCGACACTCTTGCAACCCTCCCGGCCATGGCGGGCGAGGACGCGCCGGCCGGATTCGCCGATCCGATCTTCAACCGGCTCCTCAAGGACCGCATCATCTGGATGGGCGAGGAGGTCAAGGACGACATGGCCAACCGCATCTGCGCGCAGATGCTCATGCTGGCCGCGGAGGACCCGAAGAAGGACATCTGGCTGTACATCAACTCGCCGGGCGGTTCCATCACCGCCGGCATGGCCATCTACGACACCATGCAGCTCATCGAGCCCGACGTGGCGACCGTGGGCCTCGGCATGTGCGCCTCCATGGGCCAGTTCCTGCTGAGCTCCGGCACCAAGGGCAAGCGCTTCCTGACCTCGCACGCCCGCGTGCTCATGCACCAGCCCTCCGGCGGCATCGGCGGCACCACCACCGATGTGCGCATCAACGCCGAGCTCATCATGGACATGAAGAAGACCATGAGCGAGCTCACCGCCGAACAGACCGGCCACACGGTCGAGGAGATCTACCGCGACAACGAGTACGACCACTGGTTCACCGCCACCGAGGCGCTGGAGTACGGGTTCGTGGACAAGATCATCACCACGCACGATTCGATGACGAAGGGAGAGTGAGCAGCATGGCAAGTGAGGAAGCGAAGTTCGCCGCCCGCGCCGACCGTCTGGCCGGCCCCGCCGGCGTTGTCGGCTTTATGCCGGCCGCGCGCCGCGAAGCCGCGTTCAACCCGCAGAACCGTTACATCCTGCCGCAGTTCGAGGAGAAGACCCCGTACGGCTTCAAGAGGCAGGACCCGTACACGCGCCTGTTCGAGGACCGCATCATCTTCATGGGCGTGCAGGTGGACGACACCTCCGCCGACGACATCATGGCCCAGCTGCTCGTGCTGGAATCCCAGGATCCGAACCGCGACGTGATGATGTACATCAACTCGCCCGGCGGCTCGATGACCGCCATGACCGCGATCTACGACACCATGCAGTACATCAAGCCCGACGTGCAGACTGTGTGCCTCGGCCAGGCCGCCTCCGCCGCGGCCATTCTGCTGGCCGCCGGCACCAAGGGCAAGCGCCTCATGCTGCCGAACGCCCGCGTGCTCATCCACCAGCCGGCCATCGACCAGGGCTTCGGCAAGGCCACGGAGATCGAGATCCAGGCGCGCGAGATGCTGCGTATGCGCGAATGGCTCGAGAAGACGCTCGCCAAGCACACCGGCCAGTCCCAGGAGAAGATCGCCAAGGACATCGAGGTCGACACGTTCCTCACGGCGAGCGAAGCCAAGGAGTACGGCATCGTCGACGAGGTGCTCGAACACCGCCAGTAGGTGATTGGCCGAACGCGGAAACCCTCATGGCGCTACCCCCGGATCGGACGATCCGGGGGTACGCTTATCCAAAGGGCCGTGACGCGCGGTCCGAAGAACAGGACATCGCGGCAAGGAGGAAGCATGGGGCGTGTGGTGAGCTACGGCGACGACGTGCCGGTCTGCACCTTCTGCGGCAAGACCGAACATCAGGTGCGCAAGCTCGTCACCGGCCAGGGCGCCGCCATCTGCGACGAATGCATCGAACTGTGCGTCGGCATCATCTCCGAGGAACGACGCAAGGACGCCGCGGCCAACACGCTCGCACTGCCCACGCCCATGCGCATCAACGAATACCTCGACCGTTTCGTCGTAGGCCAGCAGGCCGCCAAACGGGCGTTGTCCGTCGCCGTATACAACCACTACAAGCGCGTCAACATGGAACTCGAGGAGCAGTCTACGCAACTCGAGCGGACGCACCGGCGCGCCCTCGGCGGACGGCGCCGCGACCCGCTCGCCGGCGTCGAAGTCGCCAAATCGAACATCCTGCTCATGGGGCCGACCGGAGTCGGCAAGACGTACCTCGCCCAGACGCTCGCATCGGTCATGCACGTGCCGTTCGTCATCACCGACGCGACCACCCTCACCGAAGCCGGGTACGTCGGCGACGACGTCGAAACCGTGCTGCAGCGTCTCCTCCAGGCGGCCGACGGCGACGTGTCCAAAGCGGAGCACGGCATCGTCTACATCGACGAAATCGACAAGATCGCCCGCAAAAGCGGGGAGAACACGTCCATCACGCGCGACGTGTCCGGCGAAGGCGTCCAACAGGCGCTCCTCAAGATCCTCGAAGGGACCATCGCCAGCGTTCCGGCCGAAGGCACACGCAAGCACCGCGACCAGGAGACCATCCAGATCGACACGCGCGGCATCCTCTTCATCTGCGGCGGCGCCTTCGTGGGGCTCCCGGACATCATCAGGACGAGGCTCGGCGCGCGCGAAAGCGGCTTTGGCGCCGCCTGGCGCGAGCATCCGATCCCGGAGAACGAACTGCTCGAACACGTCACCGCCGACGACCTGGCGGAATTCGGGCTGCTCCCCGAATTCATCGGACGCCTCCCCGTGATCAGTGTGCTCGACGAACTGGACGGGCAGGACCTCGAACGGATCCTCACCGAACCGAACAACGCGCTCGTCAAACAGTACATGAAGCTGTTCGCCATGGACGGCGTCGACCTGGTCTTCACCAAGGAGGCGGTCCACCAGATCGCCGCCACCGCGATACGGCAGGGGACCGGCGCGCGCGGACTGCGCACCATCATCGAACGCACCCTGCAGGACACCATGTTCCGGCTGCCCAGCATGCCGGACGTCAAGCAGGTGATCGTCGACAGGGCCTCCGTCACCGGCGAAGGGGCGCCGAAGCTCGTGACGGACGGGACAGCCGCCGCGGAGCCGCGCCGTCGGCGTGCGGCGTGACGCGACATGACGTCGTATGGCGGCACACGACGCAGCACGGCGCGACACGCCGACTTGCATAACAAAAAACAATGGGTAATATAACTCGAGTTGCTTGAAGCAACATGCGCCGGTAGCCCAGCGGATTAGAGCAGCTGACTACGGATCAGCAGGTCGCAGGTTCGAATCCTGTCCGGCGCACCACTCCTCGCCGCGAGGAGGTTAATACACGCGGTATGCGCCGGTAGCCCAGCGGGTTAGAGCAGCTGACTACGGATCAGCAGGTCGCAGGTTCGAATCCTGTCCGGCGCACGCTGAAGCCCTCGGTTCCGTATGGAGTCGGGGGCTTTTCCAATATTCGCATTCGCCTAGGCGCGCACGCGTCATCGGCGCCACGGAACGGTGGAAGGCGGCACACCATGACGGAACGGGACACGACGCGGAACGGCGGACAGGCGGGACGCGACGGACGCAGGCGACGAGACGGACGGCTCCGCCGTACGATACGCCGCATCGCGGCCTCCGACCGCCTCTGCGGCCTCATCATGCTGGGATTCGCGTTCCTCGGCCTGATTCTGGCGAACCTGCCCGCCACCGCGCACCTGTTCGAAACGGTCGCGGAGACGCAGATTGCCATACCGCACACCAACATCGACCTGCCCATCGGACATTGGGCGCAGGATGGTCTGCTCACCATCTTCTTCCTCACCGTGGGGCTCGACCTCAAACAGGAGCTCACCACCGGATCGCTCGCCAACCCGAAGGCCGCCGCCGTGCCGATGCTGTGCGCCGTGGGCGGCATGATCATGCCGCCGATCCTGTTCCTCGCGACCACCATGCTCATGTCGCGCTACGGCCCCGGACCGGAAGGCGGCCTCGTGCTCACCACCACCGGCAGCGTCATCCCGTTCGGCGAGATGGCGCGCGGCTGGGCCGTCCCCACCGCCACCGACATCGCCTTCTCCCTGGCGGTGCTCGCCCTGTTCGCCAAGGCGCTGCCCGGCTCGATCCGCGCGTTCCTCATGACCCTCGCCACCGTGGACGACCTGCTCGCCATCGTCCTCATCGCCGTGTTCTTCTCCTCGCTCAACGCCTGGTACTGGTTCATCGGCATCGCCGCCTGCGCGGCCGTCTGGGCCTTCCTCGTGAGCCTCAGACGCGTGCCATGGCCGCTCGTCGCCATCGTGGGCGTGCTCGCCTGGACCATGATGTTCGAAGCGGGCGTGCACCCCACGCTGGCCGGCGTGCTCGTCGGCCTGCTCACCCCCGCGCGCGAGATCCATGGAGAGACCACCCCGCGTGCCGAACGGTACGCGTCCAAGCTCCAGCCGTTCTCCGCCCTGCTCGCCCTGCCCGTCTTCGCCCTGTTCGCCACCGGCGTCCACTTCGAATCCCTCACGCCCGCGCTCATGCTCTCGCCGCTCGTCATCGCGCTCATCGTCGCCCTCGTCGTCGGCAAGCCGCTGGGTATCATGGCCACCGCATGGCTGTCCACGCACGTGTTCGGCCTGAAGATGGCGAAGGGTCTGCGCGTGCGTGACATGTTCCCCGCCGCATGCGCATGCGGCATCGGCTTCACCGTGGCGTTCCTCGTCGCTTCGCTCGTCTACGACAACCCGGAGCTGTCCGCGGAGGCGCGGTTCGGCGTGCTCGTCGGATCGCTCATCGCCGCGGCCCTGTCCGGCGTGCTGCTCAGCCGGCAGTCGAAACGCTACGAGCGCGAGGCGGCACGCTGACGTCCGCGCCGCGATTCGCGGCGCCGGCATCCGGCGTCTGTCTGTCTCCCGCGCACGACGCCGACGCTACGTCCCGTCCCCACGCATCCGCATCCGGCGCACGACGTCGACCAAGCGGTAGAATCGCCGTATGCACGACGACTCACGCAACGAATCCGGCAACGAATCACGCAACGACTCCGGCAACACGCCGTACGCCATGACCTACCATCGCGGCCCGGTCATCATGCGCGGCGACATGATCCCCCATGACAGCACCACCGCCAACCTGCTCAAGGCGGATGAAAGCACCGACTGGCTGCACATGGACCCATGGAGGGTCCTGCGCATCCAAAGCGAATTCGTCGACGGCTTCGGCGCGCTCGCCGAACTCGGCCCCGCCGTCGCCGTGTTCGGTTCGGCACGCACCGGCGCGGACACGCCCGACTACGCGGCCGCGGAACGCATGGGCGCGGGCATCGTGCATGCGGGCGCCGCGGTCATCACCGGGGGAGGACCCGGCATCATGGAGGCCGCCAACAAGGGCGCGGCGCTCGCCGGCGGCAAGTCGGTGGGACTCGGCATCGAACTGCCGCACGAGCAGGGCATCAACGACTACGTGAACCTCGGCATGAGCTTCCGGTACTTCTTCGTCCGCAAGCTCATGTTCGTGAAGTACAGCTCCGGCATCATCGTGTGTCCGGGCGGATTCGGCACCCTGGACGAGATGTTCGAGGTGCTCACCCTGGTGCAGACGCACAAGGTGGCGTCCATGCCTGTCGTGCTGTACGGGCGCGACTACTGGAGCGGGCTGTTCGACTGGCTGGACGGGCCGGTGAAGGAACGCGGCATGATCTCCGGCGTGGACCCGCGTCTGGTGACGGTGACCGACGACGTGGACGAGGCCGTGAAGGTCGCGACGAGCGCGCTGACGGTCTGAGACGCGTCAGTTCTTGACGGCGATGAGCAGTCCGGTGCCCATGGACGTGAGCGTGGCGCGGAACCGGTCGTCCGATTCGACGGTGTCCAGCAGCTCGCGCATGGCCATGGCCTTCTCGGAACGGTCGGCCGGGTCGAGTACGCCGGCACCCGCGTCCGGCCCCTCCATGGCGAGCATGTCGGTGAACACGATGACGCCGTGTCCGCGCAGCAGACGCGACGCCTGCTCGTAGGTGGCGGCGTAGTTGGACGCTTCGCCGGACACGACGATGAGGTCGTAGTCCTGCCCGTTGAGCCGGGGGAGGAATACGCCGACGGGGGCGCTCACGGCGCGCAGCTTCGTCGCCGTGGAATCCTGCACCACATCGAAGGCCTTGCGGATCAGGGCGATGCCGCGCGTGGAGGAGTCGACGGCGGTGAGCTGTCCGGACCCGTCGAGCCCGCGGACCAGCTCCAGCGTGTCCATCACCGAACCGGTGCCCACGGCGATGATGGATTTCGCGCCGATCAGGCGCACCAGCATCGACAGCGCCTCGGCCTGGGCGGCGCCCGACTGCGGCAGTCCGGCCCGTTCCGCCGTCTGACGGATGCTCGCCATGGCCGGCGTCTGTCGGGAGACGGCATGGTCCTCCACGTACTCCCAGGCCTTCGCCAGATTCATGTATTGCGTCTTATCCATGTTCGTTCCTTCACAATGGTCCGTCGACCCGAATCAGGCCGCGGACCGGGTTCCGTGGTGCGTGCCGTTCTGCGCTCCCGTGCCTCCGCGCCCGGGGCGCGCTTTTCCGCAGCCGGCTGCTGCGGCCGCGGCCGAGGCTACCGTTCGCGGACCTTCGCCACGATCTGCCACATCTCCTCGCCCACGTCGATGCCGCGGGGGCATTGGCGGGTGCAGGCGCGCACCGACTGGCATGCGGCCACGCCGTCCGCCGTGTCGATCGCGTCCATGCGCGCCATGGCCTGCGTGTCACGCGAATCGTTGACGAACCTGCTCGCCCAGATGAGGGCCGCCGGGCCGATGAACGCGTCGCCGCCCGCGAACACGGGGCAGGACCCCTCGCACACGCCGCAGGCGATGCAGTTGCTCAGCTGCTCGTACTTCGCGAGCTCCTCCGGATGCTGGAGGTATTCGAACACGTCCACCTTGCCTTCCGTGGTGGTGGCGAGCGTGCCCTGCGCCTGCAGGTACGGCTTGAGCTTCCTGATCTGGTCGAGCATCGGGTCGATGTCCGCGATGAGGTCGCGTTGCACGGGGAATCCGGGGAGCGGGGCCAGTTCGATGACGCCGAGGCTCGTATCGTCGGTGGGGGAGTCGGTCGCGTCGGCGTCGCCGGTGTGGCGGAAGCCGTCGTCGTCCGCTTCGGCGAGCGGGTTCGGACGTTTGGCCCAATCCTTCAACGTGGCCGTGCACAGCAGGTTCGGCGTGCCGTTGATCGCCACCGCGTCCGAACCGCACATGCCGTGTCCGCACGAATAGCGGAAGGCGAGCGTCGGGTCGATGGTGCGTTTGATGGTGAGCAGGCAGTCGAGAACGGTGTCCTCCGGGCGGGCGGGGACCGTGTACTCCTGCACCCACTGCCTGCCGCGCGGGCGACGTCGCGCCGGCGCGTCGGACGATCCGCCGAACGGCGACTTGCGCCGGGCGAACGGGCTGCCGCCCCTCGCCCGGTCGCGTTCACGCTCCGCACGCGGCGTGAAACGGTTCACCTTCACCGTCACCGTGGTCACGTTCGAACCGTCCGCCATGCGCGCCTCCTCTGTCCGTGCCGCCCGATACGACGGAATCGGGCCCAAAACAACATTCCATTGTTGCATAAGCCGTGGCCGTGCGGACCGTCGCACCGGCATGGTCCGCACGGTTCGTTCACATGGTCAGTATTCGCGCGCCTTCGGCGGGATGTCGACGATATGCACCGGTTGCCAGGCGACATCGCCGGCGGCGTCGGTCATCGAATGCGCCAGGAAGCGTTCGTCGTCGCGTTCGGGGAAGTCCAGACGCCTGAGCGAACCGCGCGATTCGTGGCGGGCGTCGGATGCGTGCAGCAGCGCCTCGGCGAGCGTGAGCAGGTGGCGCACCTCCCAGATGGCCGTGACCTCCTGGTTGAACGCGGCGGTCTTGTCATGCGCCCCGAGGGCCGTGGCTCGCGGCCTGATGTCAGTGTCCAGCCGTTCGACCGCTTCGGCGATGGTCGCCTCGCTGCAGCGTACGGCGAGGGCGCGTTCCATCACCGTGCCGAGCGTGGCCATGAGCGCGTAAGGGTTGTCGGCGGCGCCGGTTCCGTCCGCGCCATCCCCGTTCTCCGGGGCGTCCGCCGGTCCCGCGAGCAGTGCGTCGAGGTCGTCCTTGCGGGCCTTCGCCGCGTCGTCGCCGGCGGCGGCGAGCGTTTCGTCCGACGCGGCCACGTCCGAATCGTCCGCGGCCATCGGATTGGCCACCGGACCTTCGGCGATGCGCGCGGCCATCGTACGGCCGGCGCGCGTGCCGAACAGGCAGGCGTCGAGCAGCGAGTTGCCGCCCAGACGGTTCGCGCCGTGCACGGACACGCACGAGCATTCGCCGGCGGCGAACAGGCCGTCGACCACGTGGCGTCCGCCCTCGGACCAGCGGTAGACCTCGCCGTCGGTGGTGACCGGGATGCCGCCCATCGTGTAGTGGGCGGTCGGCTTGATCGGCACGAGACTCTTGGACGGATCGATGTTCGCGTACTTCTCGATGGTCTCGACGACCTGCGGCAGCACGGCGCGCATGTGGTCCGGGTCGATGCCGGTCATGTCCAGCCACACGCAGTCCTTCGGACCGTCCGGATCCTTCGGGTCGGCGACGCCGCGTCCGGCGTCGATCTCCGCCATGATGGAGCGGGAGACCACGTCTCGGGCGGCGAGGTCCGCGTGTCCCGGCGCGTAGCGTTCCATGAACGCCTCGCCGTCCGCGTTCCTCAGGACGCCGCCCTCGGCGCGCGCCGCCTCGGACAGGAGGATGCCCGTGTGCGCCAGGCCGGTGGGGTGGAACTGCACGAACTCGACGTCCTCCAGTTGCAGGCCGGCCGCGAGCGCGAGGGCCATGCCGTCGCCGGTCAGGTCCCACGAGTTGGAGGTGGTGTGGAACAGCCGTCCCGCGCCGCCGGTGGCGATGAGCACGTTGCGCGCGTGCACGGCGTGCACGACGCCCGCGTGCGTGTCGAACGCGACGACGCCGGCCGCACGGGTCCCGTCATCGGCGAGGACCAGGTCGGTCACGTACCATTCCTCGGCGAATTCGACGCCTTCGGCCACGCACTGCTGCCAGAGCGTGTGCAGGATCTGGTGGCCGATGCGGTCGGCCGCGTATGCGGCGCGTTTGACCGGCGCGCCGCCGAATTCGCGCGTGTGACCGCCGAAGCGGCGTTGCGCGATATGCCCGCCCTCGGTGCGGGAGAACGCCACGCCCTGGCGTTCCAGGTTGATGACCGTCTCGGGCGCGTATTGCGCGAGCAGCTGGGCCGCGTCCTGGTCGACGAGCCAGTCGCCGCCCTTGACGGTGTCGTAGTAGTGCCAATGCCAGTCGTCGGATTCGATGTTGCCGAGCGAGGCGGCGATGCCGCCTTCGGCCGATCCGGTATGCGAACGCAACGGCTGGAGCTTCGAGACCACGAGGATCCTCGGTTCGATACCGTTCGCCTTCAGCTCCGCGATTCCGGGGGAGCGGAGCAAACCCAACGCCGCGGACAGGCCGGCCGCTCCGGCGCCGACGATCACCGCATCATACATGTCTTCCAACTGCTTCGGACTCATACCCCTCATTGTTCCATAAGGGCGGACCGGGCCGGGCGCGCGAATGCAAAGACCCTTGACGAACGGTGGATAACCGTCCGCCTGTCCACACGCCGTCCACAACACGCCGGGAGGGGTGGGGTCGGGTACACATTTCGCGCTCCGATTGCCGGCGGGACGCCGCGGCCGCACAGTGGTCCCATGGACACCACAACGACGACGGTGACGCCGGAGACCATGACGTCCGGCATGCTGCCCTCTGTCCCCGACCTTGACGCCGCGGCGGGGCCGTTCGCGGACGGGGCGCTGCCCGCCCGCGCGCTGGGAGCGGCCGGCGAGGACTATGCGGCCGCCTGGCTGCGCTCCCGCGGCTGGACGGTCATCGACCGCAACTGGCGGTCGAGGTACGGCGAGATCGACATCGTGGCGCTCGCCCCGGAACGCCGCATCGTGTTCGTCGAGGTGAAGACGCGGCGGACCATGCGGCACGGGACGCCGCAGGAGGCGGTCACCCCCACCAAGCAGGCGAATCTGCGCCGTGCCGGCGTGCAATGGCTGCTCGCGCCGGAGCATCGCGTCGCGCATGCGGGCGTGCGGTTCGACGTCGTCGCCGTGACGGTGCACGACGGCCGCCCATGCATTCACCACATTCCGGGGGCGTTCTGATGGCCATCGGCAACGCGCTGTCCGTGGGGCTCATCGGATTGAAGGCGTTTGTCATCACCATGCAGGCGTTCATCAGTCCCGGTCTGCCGTACTTCTCCATCATCGGCCTGCCGGACGCCTCCCTGTCCGAGGCGCGCGAACGCGTGAAATCGGCGTGCCAGGCGGCCGGCTTCCGCTGGCCGGAGACTCGGGTGACGGTGAACCTGTCGCCGGCGTCCCTGCCGAAACGCGGCTCCTCCCACGACCTGGCCATCGCGGCCGCCGTGCTCAGCGCCGCCGGAGCCATCCCGCACGACTGCCTCATCGACACCGTGGTGATGGGCGAGGTGAACCTCGACGGCACGGTCCTGCCGATCAACGGCGTGCTGCCCATCCTCCTGCACGCGCAGGAGCGCGGCGTACGCCGCGTGATCCTGCCGGCCGGCAACATGGACGAGGCGAACCTCATCGGCGGCGTCGACGTGCGCGGCGTCCGCCACGTGGGCGAGCTCATCGAGCTCATGGGCGGGGACGCCGACTACCGGGCGCCGCAGGAGCCGGACGGCAGGCGCCCTGCCATGCCCGTGGACGTCCAGACGCCGCCTCCGCAGGGCGATATGAGCGAAGTGGTGGGGCAGGAGCATGCGAAATGGGCGTTGGAGATGGCGGCCGCGGGAGGGCACCACCTCATCATGGTGGGACCGCCCGGCTCCGGCAAGACGATGCTGGCCTCGCGCATGCCGTCGGTCATGTGCCCGCTGACGCGCGAGGAACAGCTGGAGGTGGCGTCCATACGCTCCCTGTGCGGCACCCTGCCCGAGTACGGCATCACGGGCACGCCGCCGTTCGAGGCGCCTCACCACACGTCATCCACCGCGGCGCTCGTGGGCGGCGGCGCCGGCCTCGCGCAGCCGGGCGCCATCACGCGAGCGCACCGCGGCGTGCTGTTCCTCGACGAGGCCCCCGAATTCTCCTCACGCGCCCTCCAGACGCTGCGCGAACCGCTGGAATCCGGATACGTGTCCCTGTCCCGGGCGAAGGGCACCACCTACTATCCCGCATCGTTCCAACTGATCATGGCCGCGAACGCATGCCCGTGCGGATTCTCGTACGGCACCGGCGAACGATGCACCTGCACGCAGCAGGAGCGCCGTCGGTACTTCGCGAGGCTCTCCGGACCGATTCTCGACAGGGTGGACATCCAGATCGAAGTGCCGCCCGTCTCACGCATCATCCGCGACGAGGACGTG
Source organism: Bifidobacterium sp. CP2 (assembly GCF_018555635.1). Lineage (NCBI taxonomy): Bacteria > Bacillati > Actinomycetota > Actinomycetes > Bifidobacteriales > Bifidobacteriaceae > Bifidobacterium > Bifidobacterium sp. CP2. The sequence goes on from NZ_JAFEJX010000009.1 coordinate 46,521, forward strand.
CTCGAACCCCGGGAATCCAGCGAGACGATCCGCGCGCGCGTGATCGCCGCACGGCACGCCGCCGTCTCCCGGTATGCGGCCCATGGCTGGACCTGCAACGCGCAGGCGTCCGGTTCATGGATGCGGGCGAACATGTCCGCCAAAGCGCTCGAACCCGTCAACCGCGCATTGGAGACCGAACGGCTCAGCCTGCGCGGCGCCGACCGGGCCATGCGCCTGGCATGGACGCTCGCCGACCTGGCCGGCATGGACTCGCCCGGCCGCGAGGAGACCGGACAGGGCATCGCATTGCGCACCAAGCTCATCTGACAAGGAGACCGCTCATGAACGCCGTCACGCATACGGTGGCGAACACCGTGACGAACACGGACGCCCATCCCCGCCCGGACGCCACGCCGCACCCCGGACCCGACAGGAACGCGCTGGCCCGCGCCGCGCTCACCTTCTGCCTGGACGGCGCCGACGCGCTGATGTACGCCGCCGTCAAAGGCGCCGGCGACGCCGCGACCGTACTGGAACTGCTTATCGCCTCACGCGACGGCACAGCCGGAGCCGGAACCGCGCAGAACAGGCTCGAACACCTGTTCGCGCTCGGCTTGGCGCGATGGGGACGCAAGGTGACCGCCCGGGGCATGGGCGTATTCCGTGACGCCGCCGGGGAATGGCGCTCACGCCTCGACCGGCTGCCCACCTTAGATTGGGAGACGCTCGACGGCTGGTTCACCATGGACGGAACCCAATGGATCATCACCCCCGGAACCCCGATGTGGCCGAATCAGCTGCAGGATCTGTCCACGCGCAAGGACTGGGCGTCGCCCCTGTGCCTGTGGGGCATGGGGGACGCGCGGGCGCTCACCAGCTGCGGCAAGCCGCTGGCCGTGGTCGGCTCCCGCGGCGCCACCGACTACGGCAGAGGCGTGGCGCGGGAGACCGCGGCGCTCGCCGCCGGACAGGGGCATCTCGTGGTATCCGGCGGCGCGCTGGGCGCGGACGCCGCGGCGCATTGGGGAGCCCTGTCCGCATGGGAGCATGCGGGCACGGGCGGCGCGGGAAGGACCGTGGCCGTGTTCGCCGGCGGGCTCAACCATGTGGGACCACCCTCGAACCATCGCCTGTTCGAGGCGATCGTGGCCCACGGCGGCGCATTGATCAGCGAACTATGCCCCGGCACGGTCCCCGAGGCGAGACGGTTCCTCCTGCGCAACCGGATCATCGCCGCGCTCGCCGACCAGGTGGTGGTGACCCAGGCGCGGCTGCGGTCCGGCGCACTCAACACGGCCGGCTGGGCGTGCGACCTGGGCCGTGGCGTGATCGCCGTGCCCGGGGACATCACCATGCCGCACAACGCCGGATGCAACCAGCTCATCGCCGAAGGCAAGGCGACGATTCTCGCCTCCACCGGCGAGATCGCCGAACTCATGCATCCGGGGCACCGGCCGTGCATCCCGGACGACCATGACGGGAACGACGGCCAGGCCGTCGTCGGGGCGATCCGCGCATGCGCGCGACGGCATGCGCCCGCGACCGCGGACACGCTGCTGGAGATCCTCAACCGCAGTCCCGGACCACTGTCATGGACCATGCCGAGACTCATGGGACGGCTGGGGGAGTTGGAGATGGACGACGCCATAGCCCGTCGTGGCGGAGCCATACGGCTCATCGAAACCACACCGGAACAGGCGTCGGGAACCGTGAAACAGACGTCACGGGAACGTCTCGCGCCGTCGATGAGGGCAGGAGCCGGACCCTACGGCGAAACGATGGAAGCACCGGCGGAGGACGAACACGTCAAGGGAGTCGAGGGACGGGTGCCGGACGCCTAGCCGGAAAGGCCCGTCACGGACGTCACGCCTCCCAACGGCAGCGGGCGAGGTCCACGCGCCAGCCGTCCGCGCCGGCGGCCTCGCCGTCGGACGGAGGAACGAACACGACGCCCTCCTCCTCGAGCAGCGTGCGCTGCGCGTCCGGTCCGCCGAACGCGAACCCGGGCGCGAGCGAGCCGTCGCGAAACACGACCCGATGGCAGGGGATCACGCCCGGCTCGGGGTTCGCATGCAGCGCGAACCCGACGAACCGGGCGTTGCGCGGCGCGCCCGCCAATGCGGCCACCTGCCCGTAGGTGGCGACTTTGCCCCGCGGGATGCGCCGCACCACCTCATACACGCGGGCGTTGAACGGCTTGTCCACTACGTCGTCCTGCATCATGACATCATCTCGTCGACGGGAATCAGTCGTCGGCGGCGACCAGCGAGGTGAGGTCCTTCAGGTCGAGCTCGAAGCTCACGCCACGTTCCTCGTAGTGCGGCTGGTTCCTGGTGTGGCCCATTGCATGCCGCACGAACTCGCCGGCGATGCGCGCCGACTCGGCGAGCCCGCGGCCCGCCATCACCGCGCCGCACAGGGCCGAGGCGAACGCGTCGCCCGTGCCGTGGATCATGTACGGCAGTTTGGCGTGCGCGATCTCCGTCTTCGCATTCACGCCCACGGAGGCCGAGACGACGTAGTTGCGGATCAGCCCGTCGCCGCGGTCGATGCCCTTCAACACCACGTTCCTCGCGCCGAGGTCCAGCAGCGCGCCGAGCAGCCCGTCGACCGCTGCATCGTCGAGGTTCCGGCCCGGATAGTCGTGTCCGGTGAGGATGGCCGCTTCGGTGAGGTTCGGCATGAGCACGTCCGCGCCGTCCGCCAGGGCTCCCATCGCCTCGCACAGTTCGGGCGTGTACGTGGGGTACAGTTCGCCGCCGTCGCCCATGACCGGATCGACCAGACGCAACGCACGCGGGTATTCGGCGTACAGGCGCTGGATGATCGCCACTTGATCAGGAGAGCCGAGGAACCCGGAGTAGACGCCGTCGAGCTCCACGTCCTCCGCGCGCCACGCATCGAGATATCCGGGGAGGATGTCGGTCGTGTCATGGAACGTGAACGTCTCGTACTTCGTATGCGCGGAGAACAGGGCCGTCGGCACCGGGCACACGTCGCATCCCGCTGCGGACAGGATCGGGATCGCCGCGGTCAGCGAGCATTTGCCGTAGCCGCACATGTCGTGCACGGCGGCCACGCGCGGAATGTAGTCCGGATCACGGTCGTACAGGGTCACGTCACTCATCACAGGACTCCAATCATGCGTCTCGGGGGAAGTCGTCGTATGGGACACGACTGTAGCCGCACGGTGGGCGTGGCAATGATGCCATGCACGGCGTGTCGCGGTCGTCCGGCCGCTTTTTTCGACGGCCGCCGCACGCCGCGACGTCAATGATGCCAAGGCTTGATAAGACCCTATAGGCAAGCCCGATAACGTCGGGCTTGCGGCGAGCGTGCCCACGGTCGTACCTTCATAACCAACACCTCGCCAACCGCCGAACACGGCAGGCGGGTGGCGAAGAAACAAGACCTCGCGACCAACCAGCAAGGAGCACACATCATGGCCGAGAAGAACAAGAACTACCGTTTCGAGACGCTGCAGCTGCACGTGGGACAGGAGCAGGCCGACCCGGCCACCGACTCCCGCGCCGTGCCGATCTACGCGACCACCTCCTACGTCTTCCACAACTTCGACCACGCCGAGGCCCGCTTCGGGCTGGCCGACCCGGGCAACATCTACGGCCGTCTGACCAACTCCACCCAGGGCGTGTTCGAGGACCGCATCGCCGCCCTCGAAGGCGGCACCGCCGGCCTGGCGGTCGCCTCCGGCGCAGCGGCCGTCGAATACGCGGTGCGCAACATCACCCAGTCCGGCGACCACATCGTCGCCGCGAAGAACATCTACGGCGGCACCTTCAACCTGCTGCGCCACACCCTGCCGCGCGACGGCATCACCACCACCTTCGTCTCCGCCGAGAACCCGCAGGAGTTCGAGGAGGCCATCCAGGAGAACACCAAGCTCGTCTACTTCGAGACCTTCGGCAACCCGAACGCCGACCTGCCGGACTTCGAGGCCATCTCCGAGATCGCCCACAAGCACAACCTCCCGGTGATCGTCGACAACACGTTCGCCACCCCGTACCTGTTCCGCCCGCTCGAGCACGGCGCCGACGTGGTGGTCGAATCCGCCACCAAGTTCATCGGAGGCCACGGCACCACCCTGGGCGGCGTCATCGTCGAAGGCGGCAACTTCGACTGGAACGCAGTGCCCGGCAAGTTCCCGACCCTCACCGAGCCGGATCCGTCCTACCACGGCCTCAACTTCTACGAGGCCCTCGGCGGCGCCGCGTTCGTCACCCGCATCCGCGCCATCCTGCTGCGCGACACCGGCGCGACCCTGTCCCCGTTCGCCGCGTTCCTCCTGCTGCAGGGCACCGAGACCCTGTCCCTGCGCGTCGAGCGCCACGTCGAGAACGCGCTGAAGGTCGTCGAATACCTGCAGACCGTGCCGGAGGTCGAATCCGTCTCCCACCCGTCCATCGAAGGCCGTCCGGACCACGAGCTGTACAAGAAGTACTTCCCGAAGGGCGCCGGCTCCATCTTCACCTTCGACATCAAGGGTGGCAAGGACGCGGCCCGCGTCTTCATCGACAACCTGCACCTGTTCAGCCTGCTGGCCAACGTGGCCGACGCCAAGTCCCTCGTCATCCACCCGGCCTCCACCACGCACTCCCAGGAGACGCTGGAGGAGCTCGAGGACCAGGGCATCCACCAGGGCACCATCCGCCTGTCCATCGGTACCGAGAACATCGAGGACATCCTCGACGACCTCAAGGGCGGCTTCGAGGCCGTCCGCGCCTCCGGCCTGGCCAAGTGAGACGGCGGCCGCAAGGCCGCGAGGGAACGCCGTGATGCGTCCGGCCCGTCGAAGGGGCGTCGTCCGCCGGTGACGACGTGACGGGACGGCCGCATCGGACGGTCCCATATGCAAAGGAAGGGGAAGGCTCCGGGCTCAGGCCCGAACGGGCGATGCCCGCACCGACGTCATGAGGTGCGGGCATCGCCCGTTTTCGCGTATCGAGCCATGCCTCCCCGCATCGACATGACCCTAAGGAGACGCCCCTAATCCCCGGGGATGAGACGGCCTCCAGCCGCCGCCCCGCATTCAGCCCCGCGCACGATGGAGCCCGCGCGGCGGACGTCATAGCGTGGAACCATACGCCGGGCAACGTGCCCGGACCGATATGGAGAGACACGATATGAACGACATGAACCCCGCCATCCAGGCGATCGGACTGGTCAAGGACTACGGCAGCGGCGATGGCGTCGTGCACGCGCTGCGCAACGTGGACGTCGCCTTCGAACAAGGGCGGTTCACCGCCATCATGGGGCCCTCCGGCTCCGGCAAATCCACGCTGATGCACACGCTCGCCGGACTCGACTCGGCCACCTCGGGCCGCATCGTCTTCGAAGGCCGCGACCTGACCCGCATGAACGACAGGCAGCTCACCCTGCTGCGCCGCGACCGGATCGGCTTCATCTTTCAAAGCTTCAACCTGCTGCCCATGTTCACCGCCGAACAGAACATCCTCATGCCGCTGACGCTCGCCGGCGCCAAGCCGGACCGGCGCTGGTTCCGGACGCTCGTCGAAACGCTCGGCCTCGAACGCCGGCTCGGCCACCGACCCACCGAGCTGTCCGGCGGCCAGCAGCAGCGCGTCGCCATCGCCCGAGCCCTCATCACCAAGCCGAAGCTCGTGTTCGCCGACGAGCCCACCGGCAACCTCGACTCCGTCTCCAGCGCCGAGGTGCTCGGCTTCCTGCGCCGCTCCGTCGACGAGCTCGGCCAGACCATCATCATGGTCACGCACGACGCGGTCGCCGCCTCCTACGCGGATCGCGCCATCGTCTTCGCCGACGGGCGCATCGTCGCCGACGAGACGCATCCCACCGCCGAACGCATGAACGCGCTGCTCATGGCCGAACGCGCGAAGGCCGCGCGCGAGGCCGCCGAGCCCCTTGACAGGCCCGCCCACCGCGACGGCGCTCGCCACGCGCGGTGACGAAGGAAGGAGAGGAAGCCACATCATGCTGTCACTGACCTTCAGACTCATGCGCAAAAGCATGCGCATGCTCATCCCGGCCGGCATCGCCATCCTCATCGGCACCGCGTTCATCGCATCCACGTTCCTGTTCTCCAACGCGATGACCGCCTCCCTGGCCCGGCAGACCACGGCCCAGTTCGGCGAGGCGAACTACACGGTCACGCCATCGACCGACGGCCTCGACGACAAGGCCCTGGAAACCGTGTACACGCGCACCGTCGACGACTTCCACATCGACCGCATGCGCGCCACCGAAGGCGTGGACGGCGTCCGCATCGCCGCCGTGACCCCCGTGACCGTCACCCACGGCGACAAGAACGCGAACATCCAGGCCATCGCCACCACCGACGTGCGCGGCATGCTGCCAATCAGCGTCACCGACGGCGAACAGCCGGCCGACAACGGCGAGATCGCGCTGCCGGAGAATGCCGCGAAGCAGCTCGGCGTGACGATCGGGGACACCGTGACCATCGATTCCGCGGCGGCGCAGGCCGTACGTGCGGGAACGGTGTCGTCGTCCGATGCGTCGTCCGATGCGTCCGGCTCGTCCGACGGCGCCACGACCGTGCGCGTGGTCGGACTCACCGCCGACCCCGACGGCGCCTACCCGTACACCGGCGGCGCCGCCATCCTCTCCGACGCGGAGCTCGCCGCCATGTCCGGCGCCGACGACTTCGGCTCGATGAACGTCACCGGCGTCTACCTGCATGTCGCGGACGGTTCGGACAAGGCCGCCGAGGCCACCCTCGCACGCATCAGGACGCTCCTGCCCAAGCACTACACGGTCCAATCGCGAGCCGAGGCGGCCGCGGAATCCGTCAAGGGCCTGAGCAAGAGCGGCACCGACATCACCACCACGTTCCTGCTGAGCTTCGGCGTGCTCGCGATGCTCGTCGCCGCGCTCGTCATCGCCAACACCTTCCAGGTGCTCGTCGCCCAACGACGCCGCACGCTCGCCCTGCTGCGCACCATCGGCGCGCGCAAGGGCCAGCTGTACGCCTCCGTGCTGCTCGAGGCGGGAATCCTCGGTCTGGTCGCCTCCGCGGCCGGCGTGCTCCTCGGCATCGGCCTCATGGCCGCGGTGGGCGCCACCGGCCTCATGCGCGAAGCCGGCGTCCACGGGGTGATCATGAGCTGGCAGGCGGCCGTCGTGCCGATCCTCTTCGGCGTCGTGATGACCGTCATCGCCTCGCTCGGTTCGGCCCGCTCCGCCACCGCCGTCACCCCGCTCGAGGCGCTGCGCCCGATCGAACTGACCGACACGCGTCGCGCCGGAACCGTGCGCGCCGTCCTGTCCATCCTGCTGCTGGCCGGAGGGCTCGCGCTGTGCGCGTTCGGCGCATGGCAGATCCACGGGCTCAACGCCGGGCGCGACACGCTCGCCAAGGACCATTACGGCACGGTGCTGCTCGCCGCGATCGGCGGGTGCGCGCTCGTGTTCCTCGCACTCGTGCTGTCCGCCGTGTTCTGGCTGCCGGTGCTGATGCGCGGCGTCGGCGCGCTCGCCGCCCTGACCGGTCCGAGCGCGAAGGTCGCGCACGCCAACATCCAGAAGAACCCGCGGCGTGTGGCCGCGACCGGTGCCGCGCTCCTCATCGGCGTCACGCTCGTCTCCGCCATCGCGACCGGCGCGGCCAGCGCCAAGCAGACCATGGCCGGCGCTATCGCCACCCGCTACAGCGTCGACATGGTGGCGACCGGAACGGACATGACCGGCGAGCAGGTGCGCAAGGCCGAGCACGTCGACGGCGTGACCGCGGCGCTCTCCGCGCCCACCGCCATGGTCTCCATGAAGACGGCCGGCGGCGAGGAGACCGCCGTGCTGCTCGTCGGCGTGAAGGACGCGGCCGCGTTGGGGAAGGTCATGCACGCCGACCTGAGCGGCGTGTCCATCGACGACGGCTCCGTGCTGATGCCCCGATACTCGTCGTACGGCAGGGAGCTGCGGTTCGGCAAGGGCGGGGTCGCGTTCAAGGGTGACGGCTCCGGAACGCTCACGCTCACGCCGGAACAGGTCGACTACCGCAGGGTGAGCGCGAACTACGAGGTCGTCGCGTTCGTCTCGTCGAAGCATTTCGATGATGGCTCCCTCAAGGCCGACGGGCGCATGCTGCTCATGGCCGTGGATGCGGACGCCCCCGGCACGTCCCTGAGCGGCACGTTCTCCGCCGTGCAGGCAGCGTTCTCCGGCAACGCCGGCGTGACCGTGTCCGGTCCGATCGCCGAACGCGTGCAATGGGAGACGATCATCGACGCGATGATGGCCCTGCTCGTCGGGCTCATCGCCGTGGCCGTGCTCATCGCGCTCATCGGCGTGGCCAACACGCTCAGCCTGTCCGTCATCGAACGCACGCGCGAATCCGCCACGCTGCGCGCCATCGGCATGACCCGCGGCCAGCTGCGGCTCTCGCTCGCGGTGGAGGCGTTGCTGCTGTCGCTCGTCTCCGGCGTGGCCGGCGTGCTCATCGGCACCGGGTTCGGCTGGCTCGGCTCATACATGGTGTTCAGCCTGTACGGCACGGTCGTGTTCCCGCTCGAATGGGGCGTGAACGGCACGGTGCTCGCCGTCGCCGCCGCGGCCGCGCTGCTCGCCAGCGTCGCACCCGCCCGGCGCGCGGTCAGGACCCCGCCGGTCGAGGCGTTGGCCGAGGCGTGACGCCGTGGACGACGCCGGACGCGAGGAGCCTTCCCGCTTGGGGAAGGCTCCTCGCGTATTTCCGCGGCGCCCCGTCCGCGCCCCGTCCGCGGCGCGGCCGATGCACGTCACGCCGACACGGCTCAGACGAGTCGGTTGTCATAGGCGAAGACCACGGCCTGCACGCGGTCGCGGGCGTGGATCTTCGCGAGGATATGCGCCACATGGGTCTTCACGGTGGGCAAGCTGATGAAAAGCTTGTCCGCAATCTCCTGGTTGCTCAGGCCGTGCGCGATCTCGACGAGGACCTCGCGCTCGCGGTCGGTGAGCAGCTCCAGTTCCGGGTCCGTGTAGACGGGGGATTCGGGCGCGGCGCCGGTATCCGCGTTCGAGTTCGCGGTGCCGCCGCTCCCGTAGCCGTCGCGCACCATCTTCTCGATGAGCCGTTTCGTGGCGGACGGCGCGATGATCGCGTTGCCCTGGGCGATGGTGCGGATGGACGCCAACAGCGTCTCCGGCTCCGTGTCCTTGAGCAGGAATCCGGACGCCCCCGCGTTGATGGCGGACATCACATATTCGTCCAGGTCGAACGTGGTCAGGATGATCACATGCACGGCGTCCCCTCCGGCCGCGGTGATGCGGCGCGTGGCCTCGATGCCGTCCATGCCGGGCATGCGCACGTCCATCAGCACCACATCCGGATGCAGCCGTCCGGCCAGCGCCACGGCCTGTCCTCCCTCGCCGGCCTGGCCGACCACGGCCATATCCGGCTGGGAGCCGATGACCATGGCGAAGCCGGCCCTCACCAGCTCCTGATCGTCGGCGATGACCACGCGAATCCTCTCGTTCTCACCCATACCGACCAACCATACCCGGTCATCGCCGGTCATCGGTGGGAACGAAACCCTGATTCCTCCCTGAATCGTCGCCGTCCGGGGCGCGGGACCCTGCGATCTGCTCGTCCAACGGCACCGCGGGGGAGAGCGGCGCCTTCGTTCCTTCTCCTGCGTGCGTCCCGTCACTGAACCCGGTCTCGCGCAGCGTGGCGAGCAGTCCGCGCATATGCGCCAGCGCCCCGCGTCCCTGCGAGGCGATGCCGGCGAACGAGGCGACGATGCGCTCCGGCGAGGGACGTGGATCGCCGGCGAGCATCGCAAGCCCCTCATCGGCGCGGGCGGACACCGCATCCAGCGTCGCGGCGACCTCCGCGCGCATGGCCACGGCGATGCGCTCCCTCTCCATGTTCGCCGCAAGCACCTTCTGACGTGACTCCTCGGCGCGCAGCGCCTCCTCGCGCTGACGCAGCACCAGCACATCCGAATCGCTTGAACGTCGCCATTCGGCCATAGCCATGCACGCGAGGCATGTCAGCAGCATCATGCCGCCGGCCACCAGGGAGGTGGGCAGCCAGGCCGGCGGGATGCCGTACGCGAGCTCCGTCAACGCGTCGGATATGGTGCGGTACCCGTTCCATCCGGCCGCGACCTTGACGCCGAACAACCAGGAATCGGCCAGCACCGCCGCCAGCACCCAATGGGCGGCGCCGTCGCGGCCGTAGAGCACCGCGGCATGCACGGAGGCCAGCGCGAACACGCTCACCGTGAGGATGTCGGGCGCCGTCAACAGCTCCACGGCGCACAGAACCGCCATCGTCGCCGCCGCGGCTTCCGGGAACCTGCGGCGCAGCGCGTACGGCAGGAGGAACACGGCCGTCAGCATCGTCGCCAGCGCGCGACGCGCCGCCAGCGGTGCGAACCCCGTCGCGTACAGGCCGGTGTCATGGAAGGTGACGGTACGTAGCAGCAGAAGGAACATGACGGCGGTCGCCACATCCATCAGCAGATAATGCCGTTGCGTCCATCGCGACGCGCGGCCGATCCATCCCATCCGCGGACCAGCGCCGGTCGCGAAGGGATCCCCTTCGGCGACGCCGGAAGGACGCCACAGCGTTGACAGCCGCACGAGCATTCGCGGCATGGAAGCGGGGCTCCGTCCCTCTCGCGCCGTCCGCCGCGACGGCGCCAGCGGCACGGTCGCATCCACGACGAACCCGCCGTCCGCTCCGGGAGCGGCATCCACATGGCCGCCCACGGCGGCGATGCGCTCACGCATGCCCACCAGACCGTAGCCGGGCGTATGCCCGTCCGCGGCGGCCGCCGCCCCGACGCCGTCGTCGCGGACGACGATCCGCAACGCGTCCGGTCCCCACGTCTCCTCGAGCGTCACGTGGGCGCCCTCTCCCGCATGCCTGCGCACGTTGGACAACGCCTCCTGCACGAGACGGAACACGGCGGCGTCCGCATCGGGGGAGAGCCGCTCCGGACGGACGTCCCCATCCACCCGCCGCGGGACCGGAGGGCGCCCGTCGAGCAGCACCGGGATGTCGGCGTACCCGGTGCCGGCCGACCCGCCGAACACGTCGAACAGACGGTCCATGTCACGCCGCGCATGTTCGGCCTCGCGCCGGATCGTCCCCATCGTGTGTTCCGCCACCGCCGCGTCATGCGCGCCCGCGTACCGTCCGCCGTCCGCCTGCACGATGATCGTCGACAACGTGTGCGCCACCACGTCATGCATGTCGCGCGCGATGCGCGCCCGCTCCGCCAGCGCGGCGATGCGCTTCTCGTCCTCCTCGCGGGCGGCGATCGCCGCGTTGCGCTCACGCATGGCCTCCGCGACGGACCGGCGCGCCCGCTGCCACAACGCCATGACGGTCACGCTCGCCACGCACGCCCACACGCACGACAGGATGATGCCCGCATCCGCGGCCGTCTTGCCCAGACAGACGCCCGACGGCCGCCATCCGCCGCCCACGGCGCACACCGGCAGCGAATCGACCGTCGGCGACCAGGACGACCACGACTCGGACAGCAACGGCGAGCCGCCGAACGCAGGGCCCATGTCGAAAGTCACGGCCCATATCACGGCGACGGCGACGCCCATGATCACGCCCGTCGCCACGAACCTGAACGTATGCGCCGGATTCCCGTACACCAGCGCCGAATACAGCATGAGCAACGCGTAGACATCCGCATACGTCGCCACCGGGCCCAGCAGCAGATGGGCCACGCACCAGGCGACGAACATCCACGCCGCCGGCTCCGGACGCCAACGCCGCATCGCCAACGGCACCACGGACGCCACCGTCCACAGGTATGTCGCATCAGCCGTCACCGGCAGCAGCAGCCCCGGATTCGTCGCCTCGTCGGTGGATCCCACCAGCGGGAAGCACACGGCGACCAACACCACCGCCAGCAGCGCATCCACCGCCAGCACATGCGCGCGGACCCACGCCGCGAACCCACCCGTCCGAACAACCATGGCACCAAGGCTACCGTCGGAACAAGGGAACGCCATCATGCCCGAGAACGAGAACGGGGAGGCAGGAACACGGTCGTGCGCCGCGTGCGGGTACAGTGGGCGGTGGAACGCGCCGACACAGCGGACGGACGAACGGACGAAAGGGAGCCACCCATGACGCTGCTGAACGAATACTACGTGCCCGGACTGCACATCGAGGACCGGTCCATCGACGTGCCGCTCGACTGGACCGGCCACGAACCCGGACGCGGATTCGACGGCGCCGCCATCAAGCTCTTCTACCGCGTGGTCACCACGCCCGAACACGTGCACGACGACCTGCCGCTGCTCGTCTTCCTCCAGGGAGGACCCGGCGGCGCCGGCCCCCGCCTGCTGAGCCCGCAGTCGGACGGCTGGATCGAGGAGGCGACGAAGCACTTCCGCGTCATCCTGCCCGACCAGCGCGGCACCGGACGCTCCGGCCGCATCGACACGCACACCATGGCGCGCATCGCCGCCGCGCACGAGGACGACGCGCAGGCGGCGGCGCGCGCCCAGGCAGACCACCTCAAGCATTTCCTCGCCGACTCCATCGTGCGCGACTTCGAACACCTGCGCCGCACCGAATTCGGCGGACGCCACTGGACGACGCTCGGCCAGAGCTACGGCGGGTTCCTCACCCTCACCTACCTGTCCCTGTATCCGGAAGGCCTCGACGCCAGCTTCACCACCGGCGGCATCCCGCACGTGCCCGCCGACGCCACCGAGGTCTACGAACACACGTTCCCGCGCATGGCGGCGAAGACCCGCCGGTTCTACGAACGCTACCCGCAGGACGCCGAACGCATGGCCGCGCTCGCCGACCGCCTGCCGTCCGCGAAGGAGGTGTCCGAATTCGTGGACGGCCTCACCGGCGGCGTGCTCGACCCGATGGGGGGAAGCCCCATCGAACGCCGTCTCGGCGTGATCGCCGGCATGGAGGCGCATGGCTTCCCGCTGCTGCCCAACGGCGACCCGCTGACCGTGGAACGGCTCCAATGCCTCGGCTCCGACTTCGGCATGAAGCCCAGCTTCGAACGCGTCCACTGGATCCTTGACGACGCGTTCCTCGGCGGCGACGGTTCGACGCCGTCCGCCGGCGAGGATGCGCCGCTGACCGACGAGTTCCTCGCCAAGGTGATGAATGCCACCTCCTCCCGTCCGCTCTACTGGCCGCTGCAGGAGTTCATCTACGCGAACGGCGAGCTCGACGAGCCGATCCGCTGGGCGGCGCAGCGCGTGCGCGACCGCCGCCCCGAATTCGGCGTGGGGGAGCGGCCGCTCCTCTTCACCGGCGAGGCGATGTTCCCCTGGATGTTCGAGCAGGAGGCCGCGCTGCGGCCGTTCAGGGCGGCGATGGACGTGCTCATGGAGGACATGCGCTTCGGCGTCATCTACGACGAGGAACGGCTCGCGGGCAACGAGGTGCCCCTGCAGGCGGCCGTCTACTTCGACGACATGTACGTGGATTCGGGCCTCCAGCTCGACACGCTGTCCCGCGTGGGCAACAGCCATTACTGGGTGACCAACGAGTTTGAGCACGACGGCCTGCATGGGTCGGCCGTGTTCCGGCACCTGTGGCGCGAGGCATTGGACCGCGGCGACCTCGAGCGGCTGTTCTGAGCCGCGACCGGACGGATTCTCCGCCCACGGCGGGCCGGAACCGTCCGACACCGTCCCGACACTCGTCCGGAACAATCGGGCGGCACAATCGACGACATGCGAACCGGCGCGTGGCAGGGACCCCGCGCCCAGACGGAAAGGAACCCATATGACGGACATCGCCGATCTCACCATCGGATTCATCGGATACGGCAACATGGCGCAGGCCATCGCCGAAGGCCTCGTCGACGCCGGCGTCGTGAACGGCGGGCGCATCGTCGCCTGCGCCGCCCACTACGACAAGCTGGAGAGGAACGCCGCCAAGCTCGGCGTGCGGCCGCTGCGCACCCCGCTCGAGGTGGCCGCCGCGGCCGACGTGGTCGTCGTCGCGATCAAGCCGTACCAGATCGAGGCGGTCGTGGGGCCGCTGGCGGAGGAGCTCGCCCGTCCGGGCAGGTTCGTCGTGTCCATCGCGGCCGGCTGGGACCTCGCGAAATACCGGGAGCTGTTTGCGGGCGCCGCGAAGGACGGCGCCGGTTCGGCCGGTGACGCCGCCGCGCCTGACGTGCACCTCCAGTGCACGATTCCGAACACGCCGATGGCCGTCGGCAAGGGCGTGCTCGTCACCGAGACGGACAGCACGCTGAGCGAGGAGGAGACGGAGACCTTCAAGGCGCTCTTCTCGCCGATCAGCCTCATCGAACGCGTCGACGCCGCGCACATGGGCATCGCCATGACCGTGGCCGGCTGCGCGCCCGCGTTCACCGACATGTACATCGAGGCGCTCGGCGACGCCGGCGTCAGGTACGGGCTGCAGCGCGACACCGCCTACCGTCTCGCCGCGAAGATGGTCGAGGGCGTCGGCGCGCTCTACATGGCGACGGGCATGCATCCGGGCGCCATGAAGGACGCCGTCTGCTCGCCCGGCGGCACCACCATCCGCGGCGTCGCCCAGCTCGAGAAGGACGGGTTCCGCGGCGTGGTCATCGACGCGGTCGACGCCGTCGTGGGGTGAGGTGACGGTGCGTGCGTGAGGTGGCGACGCCTCGCGATGGCGATGACGCCTCACGCGGGCGGGACGACGTGCGTGCTCACATGCGCGGTCCCGCCTGCGCCCGTGGTCACTGCTGCAGCTGCTGCACGATGCCGGACGAGGTGACCTGCTGTTCGATGCGGTCGTACGTCTGGGACAGGATCATGTTGCCCGGCACCGTGGCGATGAGGAACGTGAGCACCGCGGCGATGACCGAGACGAGCACCCCCTTGACGATCTTCGCGACGATCTTGAACACGATGACCGCGACGACCGCGCCGACGGCGACGGTCAGCACGGTCTTCGCCGCGTCCGGCAGACCCTCGTACCATACGGCGACGCGTTCCAGCGTGGACAGGTCCACATTCGACCAGTCGATGTCCGCGATGATGCCTTTCATAAGACCCCCGTTCATGTGAGATGCGGCCGGTATGCCGAACGGCATGCGGCCGGTATGCCGCGCCCCATCATACCGGCGCCGGCCGCGCGCCGCCTGGGAGGCGGCCGAATGCCCACCATACGTACGATTCAAGGCCGTGGTTGGTGTGCCCGCGTGTATTATCGTGCGGTATGAGTGAGACCGAACCCAAGTTCCGCTACAACGCCGCTTTGGCGCAGGACATCGAAAACAAATGGCAGAAGAAGTGGGATGACGAAGGCACGTTCTGGGCCGCCAACGTCTCCGGCGACCTGAAGGACGGCAAGGGCCGCAACGCCGAGGGACGCCCCTCCTACTTCGCGATGGACATGTTCCCCTACCCGTCCGGCAAGGGCCTGCACGTCGGCCACCCGCTCGGCTACCTCGCCTCCGACGTCGTCTCCCGCTACCACCGCATGAAGGGCGAGAACGTGCTGCACGCCATGGGCTACGACGCGTTCGGCCTGCCGGCCGAGCAGTACGCCGTCCAGACCGGTCAGCACCCGCGCGTTACCACCGAGCAGAACATCGCCAACATGTCCCGCCAGCTGCACCGCATGGGCCTGAGCTTCGACAACCGCCGTACGTTCGCCACCATCGACCCCGGCTACGTGCGCTGGACCCAGTGGATCTTCTCCCGCATCTACGACTCCTGGTACGACGAGGACGCCACGAACCCGTCCGGCACGAAGGGCTCCGCCCGTCCTATCTTGGAGCTCATCGCCAAATTCGAATCCGGCGAGAAGGCCATCCCGGGCCACGAGTCCGACGGCAAGGCGTGGAGCGACCTCTCGCAAGCCGAGCAGCAGGACATCCTCAACGACTTCCGTCTCGCCTACATCTCCAAGTCCCCGGTCAACTGGTGCCCGGGCCTGGGCACCGTGCTCGCCAACGAGGAGGTCACCGCCGAAGGCAAGTCCGAGCGCGGCAACTTCCCGGTCTTCCAGCGTGAGCTGCGCCAGTGGTCGATGCGCATCACCAAGTACGGCCACCGCCTCATCGAGGACCTCGACGGCATCGACTGGCCGGAGAAGGTCAAGCTCATGCAGCGCAACTGGATCGGCGAAAGCCACGGCGCCTCCGTGCACTTCGCGGTCGAGACCCCGAACGGCACGCGCGACATGGAGATCTACACCACCCGTCCCGACACCCTGTTCGGCACCACCTTCGCCGTCGTCTCCCCGGAGCACCACCTGCTCGAGGATGTGCCCGCCGCATGGCCGGCCGAGACTCCGGAAGATTGGAAGGGCGGCTACGCCACCCCGGTCGAGGCCGTCAAGGCGTACCGTCTCGCCGCCGAATCGAAGACCGCGAAGGACCGCGTCGACGAGGCCGGCGAGAAGACCGGCCTGTTCACCGGCCTGTACGCCGTCAACCCGATCACCGGCGCGAAGCTGCCGCTGTTCACCGCCGACTACGTTCTCATGGACTACGGCACCGGCGCCATCATGGCCGTGCCGGGCGGCGACCAGCGCGATTACGACTTCGCCGTGAAGTTCGGTCTGCCGGTCATCTACACCGTCAAGCCGTTGCCCGAATCCGGCGACGACCTCGCGAACTACGAGGGCAAGGCGCCGTTCGTCTCCCACGACGGCATCGTCATCAACTCCTCCGTCGAAGCCACCAAGGCCAAGGGCGACGCGCTCTCCCTCGACGGCCTGCGCGTCGACGACGCGATCGCCAAGGTCAACGAATGGCTCGAATCCGCCGGCGTCGGCAAGGGCACCGTCTCCTACCGTCTGCGCGACTGGCTGTTCTCCCGCCAGCGTTACTGGGGCGAACCGTTCCCGATCGTCTACGGCGAGGACGGCACCCCGCATCTGCTGCCGGACTCCGCGCTGCCGATCAACCTGCCCGACGTGCCCGACTACCAGCCGCGCACCTTCGACCCGATGGACGCCGAATCCAACCCGGAGGCGCCGCTCTCGCGCAACGAGGATTGGGTGAAGGTCACGCTCGACCTCGGCGACGGACCGAAGACCTACTACCGCGACACCAACACGATGCCGAACTGGGCCGGCTCCTGCTGGTACTACATGCGCTACATCGACCCGACCGACACGGCCCACATGGTCGAGAAGGACGAGTTCGACTACTGGATGGGCCCGAAGCACAACAAGTACTCGGGCGCCGAAGGCGGCGTGGACCTGTACATCGGCGGCGTCGAGCACGCGGTGCTCCACCTGCTGTACTCCCGCTTCTGGCACAAGATCCTCTTCGACCTTGGCTACGTGGATTCGGCCGAGCCGTTCCACAAGCTGTTCAACCAGGGCATGATCCAGGCGTACGCCTACACCGACGACCGCGGCCAGTACGTGCCGGCCGACGAGGTCGTGGAAGGCCCGGCGGGCGCCGACGGCGAACCCACGTTCACGTGGCACGGCGAACACGCCAACCGCGAGTTCGGCAAGATGGGCAAGAGCCTCAAGAACATCATCACCCCGGACTACATGTACGAGAACTACGGCGCGGACACGTTCCGCCTGTACGAGATGAGCATGGGCCCGCTCGACGAGTCCCGCCCGTGGAACACGCGCAACGTGGTCGGCGGCATGCGCTTCCTGCAGCGCTTGTGGCGCAACGTCATCGACGAGGAGACCGGCGAGGCCCACGTCTCCGAGGAGACCCCGGACGTGAAGACCCTGAAGCTCCTCAACAACACGATCGCCGAGGTGACCGTGGAGATGGAGAACATGCGTCCGAACACGGCCATCGCCAAGCTCATCGTGCTCAACAACCACCTGACCTCCCTCAAGACCGTGCCGCGCGCCGCCGTCGAGCCGCTGATCCTCATGCTCGCCCCGATTGCGCCGCACATCTGCGAGGAGATGTGGCAGCGCCTCGGCCATGCCGAGTCCCTGTCCGCCGCGCCGTGGCCGGTCGCCGACGACAAGTACGTCGGCCAGGACACCGTCACCGCGGTCGTGCAGATCAAGGGCAAGGTGCGCGCCAAGCTCGAGGTCTCCCCGGACATCGACCCGGCCGAGCTCGAGAAGCTCGCGCTCGAGGCCGTCGCCGCCCGCCTTGGCGGCAAGGAGCCGCGCAAGGTCATCGTCAAGGCGCCGAAGATCGTCTCGATCGTTCCCGCCGAGTAAGCGGACACGGACCGTCGCGTCTCCGGGAATCCTCGTCCGGCGTAAGCGCCGGACGAGGATGTGAAGATTTCCGTGGGGTCGCGTACACAACGGTCCGATCCGCTGGCCAGGACGTCCATGTCTCCCTCACCGTGGAGACATGGACGTCTTTCGTATCATGCCGCCTGTGCCGCCGCCTCCGATGTCCGCGGCACCTCCGATGCCGCCGGATTCGCCGGTGCCTGAGCCTGCCGATCCGCCTTGGCCGCTGACGCAGGCCGACGTCGTCGGCGATGATGGTCCGTGCGACGTTTCCGCCGGCGAGGTCGCCGTCGATGCCGTCGACGAGGCCGTGCGGGAGCGGACGACGGGCGTGCGGCTTGCGGCGCTCGGCGAGCTGTCCGGCGTGCGTGCCGGCGATCTGGACCCCGATTTCGACGCGCGCGCCCGTCACGGCAGGCCGCGCATGCGGTTCGGTGGCCGGCACGCGCTCATCGCCGTGCTCGCCATGGTGGCCTGCACCTGCATGAGTCTTACCCTGCTCGTACGCCAATCCATGAACCATGCCGCCGTGTCCGCCGCACGTTCCGCCACGGTGGAACAGCGGGACGGGAGCGCCGCGGCGGCCGACGGGGAGGGGGCCGACGCGTCGGATCTCCCGCAGTCGGAAACCCAAGGGACGGACGAATCCGCGGACGGTGGTACGGACGGCGGCGTGGCACAGATGCCGACGACACCGCAGGACACGCGACTCGACCTCAACACCGCCACCCTCGACCAACTGGACGCCATCAGCGGCATCGGACCGGTCACCGCACAGAGGATCCTCGACTACCGAGCCTCCATCGGACGGTTCACCAGCGTCGACCAACTGCTCGACGTGCCGGGCATCGGCGTCAAGACGTTGGAGAAGATACGGCCGGAGGTGCGCGTATGACACGCATCGTGACCGACATAGGCCGACAGGGGCGTTCCGGGCGTTCCAGACGTTCCGGGCGGGCCGCACGACGTGAGCGCATCGAACGCGGCGGCGACGACCGGCGCCTCCTGCCCGTCGCCCTCGCCCTCTGGGGCTCATGCCTCGGCACGCATCTCCTGTTCGACGCGGGCATGGCCATGATGGACGGTGGCGCGGGTCGGGACGACGGATCCACAGGCGTAACGAACTCCTGGGCGCTGTCCGTCGCCCTGCTCACCATCATCGCCGTCGCCGCCCTGTGGCAGGTCGGACGCGTCTGCGCACGCAACGGGACGGGACGCGTCCTCATCATCGTCTGCGTGGCGGCGGCACTGCTCGGCGCGAACGCTGCATGGTGCGCGGACGTGACGGCATGGTCCGACCCCGCCGCCGCTGCGGTACGCGACGGCGCAGCGTACGCCGCCGTCGAAGGCACGGCGCTCGGCGGCGCGCAGGCATCCTCAAACAGGAACGTCGACTGTCAAACCGACTTGCGCCTGCGCACGTTTTCGGACGGCTCCGTCATCCAACCATCGACGGCGACCGTACGACTGTTCGCCTCCGGACACGCCTGCACGCATCTGCGCCGCGGCGCCGCATACCAGGCCCAAGGCACGCTTTCCCAAGCCGAAATCGGCGCGGTCCGACTTTGGCTCGTCACGGAGGACGGCAACGTGCCGCAACGGATACGGGACCAACCCAAATACGAGCAATGGCGGGAACGAATCCAGGAAGCCTTCCTCGACGCGACCGAAGGACTTTCCGAGCAAGGACGCATCCTGGTCCCCGGACTCACCATGGGATTCCTCGGCCAGGACCGCCTGACCGAGGAATCATCCGGCGTCGCGTCTATCGACGACACCTACGCGCGCCGTCTGGAGGACCGGTTCCGCACGGCCGGCATCATGCACCTCATGGCCGTCTCCGGCGGACACTTCGCCGTCATCGCCGGACTGATACGACGCATCGGCGCATGGCTGCTGGCCGACAGGCGCGTCATCGCGCTCGCCACCATGGGGGCGAGCGCGATGCTCGCCGCGCTCATGGCGCCCGGAGACAGCGTGGGCCGCGCGCTCGTCATGGGATGGGTCAGCGCCGCGGCGATGTTCCTCGGCAGGCGACCGCAGGCGTTGAGCGCGCTGAACGTCACCGCGATCGGCATGCTGCTGACGAAGCCGGCGCTGGCGTACAGCTACGGGTTCGCCCTGTCCTGCGCGGCGGTGCTCGGCATCATCCTCATGGCGCGCGGCATCGCCGGCGTGCTCGCCCGGCTCCTGCCCGACGCGCTCGCGGACATGACCGCCATGACCGTGGCCGCGCAACTGGCCACACTGCCCATACAGGTGCTCATGGAACCGAGCCTGCCCGTATGGTCCGTGCCCGCGAATCTGCTCACCGCGCCGGTGGTGACGTTCGCCACGTTGGCCGGACTGGCCGGACTGGCCGTGGCATGGGCGAGCCCGTCCGCGGGCGCCGCATGCGCGTGGGTGGCGTCATGGGGCACGCAGGTGATGGAACGCGTGGCCATGTGGCTGGGCTCGGGGGAGCAGGCCACGATTCCGTGGGCCGGCGGCGTGGGCGGTGCCATGCTGCTGCTTGCGGTGGAGGGGAGTCTGATTGCGGCGGTGCTGACGGTGCGGAGGCGCCTCGGGCTGGGGCGGGACGCGGCACACGGGATGCACGCGCTGCCGGGGGAGCGGTTCGGCCGGAATCCACGGAACCGCATCCGCATATGGTGGGCCGACACGGTAGGGATGATGGAACGGTGGAACCGGGGAGATGCGTGATGCCGGGGACCGGCCTTCACGCGTCGGCAAACGGAAGGGCCCTCAACCGGCACTGTCGAGCCGTTCGATCGTGCCCGTGCGCGGGTAGTACGACACGTCCAACCGCTCGCCCTCCTGTGGCTTCGGCCAGGGACGCCGGTCGAAACGCCACACGCGCGTTACGCCATCCGAAGTGCGTACGCGCAGCAGCCAATCCGAATGGTTGTGATTCGGGTTGTTTCCCCGTTCTTCGGTGAATCTGAGGACCGTGACCGTATCGGTGACTGGTCCCTCCATGCGGTCCAAGGTCCAGTCATGGACCCGGGCTCCGCCGGATACGAGGAACGCGATCGCCACGACCGCGCATGCCACGGCCTTGAGGATACGCGATGCCACGCTTCCGCGTGGACGTAGCAGGAACAGGATTGCTCCTAGGGCGAGCGGCACGGCCAGCAGGAGCATCGACCAGCAGGCGATGCCACGCCAGAACATCGCATTCGGGCCGGGGGTGTTCGCCAGGCCCGAACACACGGCTTGCGCGCCGTACAGGACCAGTCCGATGATGACGAGCGTGAGAAGTATGGCGTCGGACGCGCGCCCGCTCCTGGAACGAGCAGGACGGGGCGGGGTGCGGCCTGGAGGTGTCGGCGCGGGATACATGACTCGACCAGGCGGAGTCGGCGTGGAATACGGAACGTCGAACGGAACCTGAGGACGGGACATGGCGGAACCCCCTTCTGCGGCCAGACCTCCCGTGCCTAGCGGGAGAGTCGTCCAACACCATCATGCACCATCCGCACGGCATATGCGGCCTTCCGGCGTCAGCCCAAGCGCTTCAGCAGCGACTCCACATGGCCTTTCGCACGCACGTTGTAGCGGGCGAGCAGGATGCGCCCGTCGCCGTCGATGGCGAACGTGGAGCGGATGACGCCGACATGCACCTTGCCGTACAGCTTCTTCTCGCCATACGCGCCGTACGCCTTGTGCACGGCGAGATCCGGGTCGCTCAGCAGCGGGAAGGACAGGTGGTCGCGGTCGTGGAAGCGGCGCAGCTTGGCGAGAGAATCCTTGCTCACGCCCAGCACCGTGTATCCCAACGTGGTGAGCCGCGCGATGTTGTCGCGGAAGTCGCACGCCTCCGTGGTGCATCCGGGGGTCATCGCCGCGGGATAGAAGTACAGCAGCACCTTGCCTCTCTTCGCGGTGAGGTCGGAGAGGGTGATCGTGATCTCCTCACCGTCCGGGCCGATGCCGTGCAGCGTGAGATCCGGGGCTTTTGCGCCGGCCTCCAGTCGTTCGGGCAGGAGGGCGGCGGTTGTGGTCGTTTCGTTCATGGCTCCCATCGTAGCCGGCGACGTTCAGGATGATGGCGTCGCATTCGAAGTCGTGGATGAAGACGTTGCCAAGGGTGCATAAAAACGTTGCAATACCTTGCGACATGCCGTATAGGCGAACGATTTGCATATATCAACGAATGCTGTAAAGTATCTGTCTTGTGCGCACGAGAGAAATCAAGTGCGGAACGCATTCCTGCGTAGCTCAGTTGGCAGAGCATCCGACTGTTAATCGGACGGTCGCTGGTTCAAGCCCAGCCGCAGGAGCTTCTTCCGGTCGGACGGCAACGTCCGGGTGGTTGATAACTGAATATTCCTGCGTAGCTCAGTTGGCAGAGCATCCGACTGTTAATCGGACGGTCGCTGGTTCAAGCCCAGCCGCAGGAGCTTGTTTTGGCCCGGTATTCCGCCAGTTCTTCACTGGTTGTATGCCGGGCCTCATTCGTTTTCGGACAACACTGGACAACATGGCGGCGGGCCTAAGGCTTCCAGAATCTTCACATTGTGGTGTGGGATGGCGATTGGAGACGGGCTTGGATGGCCAGTCGGATTCCCGACATCATTTCCCGTCCTCGGCTGGCGGGTGCTGCTGGGGTTCAACACGGGAAGGCCCAATAACACGTTTGCGTACCGGGAATCAGTGGTACGCAATGCCGTGACGACGTGCCGCATGGTTTCGTACCACCGCGCTGCGGTACACAACTCCCGAACTGCCCTCGATTCGTCTGCGTACCATTCGCGGGTTCCGTGGAAAGACTGGAATTCCAACATTCTTGGAATATCCGGCATGACACGCCCTCACAGAGCGAATGGTACATGACGCGGACGGGCCCGGAGGCCGAGTCGTGTACCCCGGATTGGCGGTACGCAACACCTCGGCCGCCGTAATCATGTGTTGCGTACCATTCATCCTCGGCCCGCGAACAACGCGATGCGGCATAACGCATTGAACACTCCGCATCGAACACTCCGCATCGAACACGCCACCCCGGCATGACGGAGCCGCACTGCCTCCGCCCCGAACGAAGGGCCGTATAGTTGATGCAGGTAGTGAGAGAAGGAAAGCCAAGGGGGACTGCATGAGGGTGTTCGATTTCGACGGGACGATCTACGACGGGGAGAGCCTGTTCGACCTGTATCTGTTCAGCGCCCGCTATGACCTCAAGGTGTTCCGCCACCTCGCGCCGGTGCTGCGGTATGCCGTCAAATACAAGCTGGGTCGCGCCACGCTCGAGCAGATGGAACATGGCGTGGGCAAGGTGGCGCGCGGGTATCTCACGGACCTGTCCACGTCGAAACGTCTTGACGAGCTGCGTATGCGTCCGTTCGACGACGTGGTGAAGGCCGGTCTGGGAGGCGACGTCCTCGCCGCCGACGCGTCGGTGCTGGCGGCCGACGACCTGACCGGCGGGCTCAGATCACTCGTCAACGCGTTCTGGGACCGCAACATGCGCAAGATCAAACCCTGGTACGAGCCGCATCCGGATGATGTGATCCTCACCGCGTCGTTCGATGTGACCGTGGGGGAGGCGTGCCGCAGACTCGGCGTGAAGCGTCTCATCGCCTCCACCATCGATCCGGACACGCTCGAGGTGACGTATCTGAACTTCAATACGAACAAGCCGAAGCGCCTGCGTCAGGTGTTGGGGGAGGACGCGGTGATCGACGAGTTCTATACGGACAGCGTCTTCGACCAGCCGATGATTGACATGGCCCGCAAGGGGTTCATGGTCAAGGGGGACGTCGTCACGCGCGTGAAGTGACGGACGACGCGTCGGCCTGCGCGGCGTGCCGTCGCCCACATGCTCATCGCGAAGCGCATCTTCACGATGGGGCGGCACGGGGACCGTGCGTCCCTCACTTGCGTGTTCAC
This sequence comes from Bifidobacterium sp. CP2, assembly GCF_018555635.1. Lineage (NCBI taxonomy): Bacteria > Bacillati > Actinomycetota > Actinomycetes > Bifidobacteriales > Bifidobacteriaceae > Bifidobacterium > Bifidobacterium sp. CP2. The sequence continues at coordinate 70,522 of NZ_JAFEJX010000009.1, forward strand.
CGGCGAATTCGACCTTGACCACATCCAGGAGGCGTACGAGGCGATGGACCAGCGCAGGGTCATCAAGTCGCTCATCCGCTTCTGAGCCTCCGGAAGCGGGGCCTGCTTCTTCCGCCGCGTCCTTGCGGCTATGCTGGTGACAGCATGGAAGGAGGAGCGTCGCCATGGCCGTATCCGAAGTCGAACGCCGTTGGATCGACAGGTTCCAGGAGAACCTGTCGATCGTGCGGAAAGTGGCCGGATGGACCACGCAGGAGCTTGCCGACGAGGTCGGCGTGACGCGTCAGACCATCTGGAACCTCGAACACGGCAGGACGCCGATGAGCAAACTCCAGTACTTGGCGTTGCGCACCGTGTTCAACGTGGAGATCGCCGAACACGACAACCACGATCTGGCGCGCGTCATCACCACACTCGTCGATGACCCGCTGCGTCCCGTCCAAGAGGAGCAAGCCGAGGGCGGCGCCTCCGGAGACGACGCGGCAGGAGAGGTGACGCCGGTCATGCGGGGGCCTGCTTCGGCCGTGGTCCCGGCGGCCGGCGAGGGGAAGGCGCATGCCGATCCTGGTGCGGCGATGCGGATCCTCGCGGTCGTCACCGGCGCGCTCGCCAGTGGCGCCGCGGCCGGCGCCCTCGCGTTCCTGATGTTCCCGGATGGGGGCCGTCGCTGAATTGTCCGGGCTTCCGGCGGTTTTCGCCGTTGATATGACGATGGGGGTCGGCCACCATGCGGTGGCCGACCCCCATCGTTCGTCGGGACTATCCCGATCCTCAGCGGTCTTCCGTCACTGGGAGACGGAGGCGAGCCTCTGGTTCACGCGCCCGACCACTTCCGTGTAGTACTGCAGTTCCTCGTCGGACAGCGTGCTCTCGTCGATGGCGTCGAGCTTCTTCATGGCGTCGTTGTACTTGATGAGGATCTTGGCGTAGTCGGCGGCCATGCTCGCCGGCTTGCCGGCGGAGTCGTACTTGTCCATGAAGTCCGCGTATTCGTTCATCAGCGACTCGTAGCTGTCCATGGCGTCCTTGAATTCGGGGCGGATGCCGTTGGTCGTCGTGCCGGAATCCTGCTGCCCGGACTGTCCGGAATCGTTCGTGGCGCCCTGGTCGGTGGAGCCTTCGGAGGAGCTCGTGTCGCCGGACTGGTCGGAGCCTTCCGTTGCGGAGGACTGTTCCGGAACGCGGATGCTGACGTCCATGACGTTCTTGTTGTCCTGGTTGACGCTGACGTGGACGCTGTAGCCGGCCTCGTTCTTGGCGGTGAACGTGTCGTCGCCCTTCGAGTAGTCGACGGTGAAGCCCTTGCCCTGCACGGCCGTGACGTACGCGTCGTACTGCGCCTTGGTGGTGTCGCAGACGCTGACGGAGAACACGTTCGAGCTGTCCGTCTCGATCTCGCCTGTGGAGGATTCCGGCTTGGGCAGCTGGTTCGCCAGGTCGGACTGCGGCCAGGAGATGTCCTTGCATTCGACCTTGGAGGCTTCGGCCAGCGCCTCGTCGGCCGCCTTCTGTCGGGCGCCCTCGCGGACGACGCCCACGCCGCCGACGATCAGCGCCACGACGGTGATGCCGACCGCCACGTAGGCGAGGATGCTTCCCTGTCTCCTGCCGTCCTTGCGCGTGACGTACACGGCGAAGCCGGACAGCAGCGCCGGCAGCACGGTGAAGCCGACGAGCATGCTCCAGGTCTTCACGCCCATGAAGGCCGACAGCAGGAACAGTACGGCGACGATGATGGCGAACACCGCCAGCTTCGAGGTCTTTTTCGCCGATTGCGGTGCCGGCGGTTGTGCAGGGGAGGCCGCGGTCGGCGGCACCGCTGTCGGCGGCGGTACGGGTGCTCCCGCGGACGGTGCGAGGTTGACCACCGCCGGCATCGGCGTGGTCGCCTGTTCGGGCGTGGTCTGCGGAGCAGTCTGCGGCGGCGCGGTCTGTCCCGCGGCCGCAGGTTGAATCGGCTGCGTGGGCTGGTTCGGATCGGTCATGATGTTATCTCCTTCTCTCCAGAAGCAGGATGGTGACGGCGGAGGCGACCAGTCCGGCTATCGTCACTGTCAAACCGACTGCGATGGCGGTTCGCCAACGTTCGTTCATGATGTCCCTCCGTGTGCGTGCGGCGCCATGCCGTCGACGACAATCAATGTAATGCAAGAGCAAAGCGTAATCAAATTTGCGAAGTGTCAAAAATATTTAAAATCGGCTGTTTGGTTTTCCTTCCGCTGCGGCGCACTGATACAGGCCCATTGTCGGATGCGCAAACGAGGCCGTCTTCAGCTGCCGACTGAATCCGTCGATTTCCCCGTTCACCACGGCTCGGGTATAACGGAGAGCATGGGAATGCGGGTCACCGGGCGCGAACGGCGCCTCACCGAGGAACTGCTGGATCGTCTGCTCGCCAGCGGCAGCATCGACACGTACCTCGACGAGGAACGGCCGAAGGACTACCGGCTCATCGACTACCTGCGCTTCCTGCTGGACCTTCATGGGATCAAACGCGCCGACGTCGCACGCGCATCCGGCATCAACCCCACCGTCGTCTACGACGTCTTCTCCGGCAAAAGCCGCCCCGGACGGGACCACGCCATCCGCCTCGCGTTCGGCTGTGGCTGCGACCTGCGCGAGACGCAACGCCTGCTGCGCCTCGCCGGCGTCTCCGAACTCTGGTGTCGCCAACGTCGTGACGCCATCATCATCTGGTGCGTCGAGAACGGCCTCGACCTCGCCGCCACGGACGACGAACTCTACCGGTTCGACGAACCGACGCTCACCCCGCAGGATTGACGCGAGACCGACACGAAACCGACACGGAACGAAGCGGACAGATGGATGACACGCAGACGCTGCACGCCATGATGCTGGACGACGCCTACCACGTCGAACGCACGCTCGCCGACGGCGCGGGCGGCGTCACCGAACTCGTGACGTTGGACGGCACCGGTCCGTTCGTGCGCAAGAAGATCCCGCTGCGTCTCGCCCGCCGACGCCTCTGGTCCACGCTCGCCGACTGCACGTCGCCGCGCCTGCCGCGCGTCGAAGCGACCTACGAACTGCCCGACCGGTTCGTGGTCGTCTATGACTACGTGTCCGGCGTCACACTCGACGAATACGTGACACGGCGCGGGCGTCTCGCCGCGTCCGAGGCGACGGCCATCGCCCTTCAACTGTGCGAGGCCGTGGGCGAACTCCACGCGCACGGCATCATCCACCGCGACGTCACGCCCACGAACATCGTCGTCTCCGCGGACGGCGCCCACCTCATCGACTTCGGCATCGCCCGCGAACGCGCCGGCACCGTCGCGGGCGACGCGGCGCGCGCACGCGACACGACCACGCTCGGCACATGGGGGTACGCGGCGCCCGAACAGTACGGCTTCGCGCCGACGGACGCCCGCACCGACGTGTACGCGATCGGGCGCGTGCTCGGCTTCATGCTCACCGGCGTGGACCCGTCCGACGTGACGGTGTACGACCGTGCGCTCGCCGACGACACGGCGTCGCCGCCCGCGTTGCGCGCCGTCATCGCCCAGGCGTGTGCGTTCGAGCCGAGTGCGCGCATGCAGACCGTACATGAGTTGCGTGACGCCTTGGAGCAGGCGGAACACGGTACGGAAGGCACGGCGCAGGCGGCCGCCGTCCCGTTCACGGTGCCCATGCCGCCGACGGCCACCGATGGTGCCGTCACCGATGGCGCGAACATGTCGACCGGCGTCGCTCGTCGTGCTTCCGCCTCCCGCCGCGTCGTCGCGTGGACGTCGGCCGGTCTCGTCGCGCTCCTGCTCGCCGGCGGCGTCGGATACGCGGCGATGCGTTTCGTCTCCGCCGGAAACGACGTCACGGCCACGTCGCCGACGACGTCGCCGCCCTCGACGGGCGGTGACGGCGCAACCTCCGGCGACGACACGGCCGGCGGCTCGGACGTCGTGGAGCACAACCCGCTCGAACTCGTCGAATCCGGCTGGTCCGCGGAAAACGGGTACGTGGAATACGCGCTCGTCCTGCGCAACACGAATACGACACACGCCGTCCGGTTCCCGCGGGTCACCATCACCGGCAGGGACAAGGACGGCTCCGTCATGTTCTCCGATACGCCGACCTTCCCGCTCGTCTTCGCCGGCGAGACCGCATACTTCAGCGGGCAGAGCGGCGACGGGGAGCAACCCGCGACCGTCGACTTCGCGGTCGGGACGCCCGCCTCCGACGATCTTCTCGACACGGGCGGTGCCGAATCGTACCGTGTGCACGACGTGAAGGAACGCAGAACGGACTTCGGCGGCGTCACGTTCGCCGGCGAGGTGACGACCGACCGCGACGACGACAATGGCAAAGGCGTATACACGGACGACATCATCGTCACGCTCGTCCTGCGCGACAAGAACGGACATATCGTATTCGGACGCAACGAGTACGTCGCCAAACCGGCGAAGGGGACGAGCCGCGCGTTCTCCATCGAAACCTACGACCTGCCCGCATACGCGTCATACGAGATCCACGCGCACACCTCGTGAGCGGACCGGCACCGGACGTGCGCTCGCCTGCGCGCCGCATGCGGCATCTACAATGGGCCGCATGGCAGACGAACGGACGGACATGCGGGCGAAGGAACGGATCGACGCGGGAAAGTGGCATGCACCCACGGCCGTCGAGGTGCGCGGCGCACGCGTCCACAATCTCAAGAACGTGGACGTGGACGTCCCGTTGAATACGCTCACCGGTGTGGCCGGCGTCTCCGGATCCGGCAAAAGCTCGCTCGCATTGGGCGTGCTCTACGCTGAAGGCTCACGCCGCTACCTCGAGGCGCTGTCCACATACACGCGCCGCAGGCTCACCCAGGCGACGCGCGCGCAGGTCGACGACGTGCGCCACGTGCCCGCCGCGCTCGCCCTCCACCAGCGTCCCGCCGTGCCTGGCGTCCGCTCCACGTTCGGCACGATGAGCGAACTGCTCAACAGCCTGCGCCTCCTGTTCTCCCGCTGCGGCGCGCACGTGTGCCCGCACTGCGGCGCCCGACACGAGCCCACACTCGACGTGGCCGCCGAACTGCCCATCCGCTGCGCGAAATGCAGCAAGACGTTCTTCGGCCCCGGCGCCGAATCGCTCGCCTTCAACTCGGCGGGCGCATGCCCCACCTGCTCCGGCACCGGCGTGGTGCGCGAGGTGAACCTCAAGGCGCTCGTGCCCGACGAATCGAAGACCATCGACGAAGGCGCCGTCGCCCCATGGGGTTCGCTCATGTGGGACCTCATGAAGGACGTGTGCCGTGCGATGGGCGTGCGCACCGACGTGCCGTTCCGCGAACTCACGGACAAGGAACGCGACATCGTCTTCCACGGGCCCGCCGTCAAGAAGCACATCCTCTACCGGTCGAAGAAAAGCGACGACTTCGCCGAACTCGACTTCACCTACTACAACGCCGTGTACACCGTCGAGAACGCGCTCGCCAAAGCCAAGGACGAGAAGGGGCTGAAACGCGTCGCGCGCTTCCTCGAGGAGAAGCCGTGCGCCGACTGCGGCGGCACGCGTCTGAGCGAGGCCGCCCGCGCGCCCCGCGTGCGCGGCGTGAACCTCGCCGAAGCGAGCGCGATGACGCTGGACGAGGCCGTCGCGTGGGTGCGCGACGTGCCCGGTACGCTGCCCGAGCCGATGCGTCCGATGGCGACGAACATCGCCGAATCGTTCCTCGATGTGGCTAGGCGACTGCTCGAGTTGGGCCTCGGCTATCTTTCCCTCGACCGTGCGGGCGCGACGCTGTCCACCGGCGAACGCCAGCGCGTCCAGTTGGCGCGCGCGGTGCGCAACCGGACCACCGGCGTGCTGTACGTGCTCGACGAGCCGTCCATCGGCCTGCATCCGGCGAACGTGGACGGGCTCATCGGCGTGATGCGCGACCTCGTGGCGGACGGCAACACGGTGGTCGTCGTCGACCATGACGTGCGTGTGCTCGAGGCGTGCGACCATCTCATCGAGATGGGGCCGGTCGCCGGCGCCGGCGGCGGGCATGTGATCGCGCAGGGCACGGTGGCCGACGTGGCGGCCATGAGGGAGCGGGGCAGCCGCATCGCGCCGTTCCTCGCCGAAACCGGTCCGAAGCGGGTGCGTCCGCGGGTCGATGCGTCGCGCATGTTCGAGGCGGGCACGATCCACATGGAGACCGGGCCGCTGCATACGGTGAAGCCGCTGTCGGTGGACATCCCGCGCGGACGGCTCACCGTGGTGACGGGCGTGTCCGGTTCCGGCAAGACCACGATGGTGCTGGAGTCGCTGATTCCCGCGCTGCGCGCGAACGCCGTCCGTGCGGACGGTGCCGGTACCGTCGGTGCGGATATGGGCGATGTCGCGTCGTCGCCGGCGCTTCCATCACACGTGCATGCGATCGATGCGCCCGGCATCGTGCGTGCGAACCTCATCGACGCGACGCCGATCGGCGCGAACGTGCGTTCCATCGTCGCCACGTACGCGGGCGTCCACGACGACCTGCGCCGCGCGTTCGCCCGCACCGACGAGGCGAAGGCCGTCGGTTGGAAGGCCGGCGACTTCTCGTACAACACGGGACGGTTGCGCTGCCCCACCTGCGACGGCACCGGGTCGATCTCGCTCGACGTGCAGTTCCTGCCCGACGTGAGCATCGACTGCCCGGACTGCCGCGGTTCACGCTACGCGCCCGCCGCCGCGTCTATCCATCGCGTCGCGAAGGACGGGCGTGCGCTCACCCTGCCGCAGCTGATGGCGATGAGCGTCGACGAGGCGCTGGAGGCGACCACCGACATGCGCAAGGTGCACGCGCGGCTGGAGACCCTGCACGATCTGGGCCTCGGTTACCTGACGCTCGGCGAGCCGACGCCCGCCCTGTCCGGCGGCGAGGCGCAGCGGTTGAAGCTCGCCAGCGAGATGGGGCGCGTGCAGTCGGACGCCGTGTTCGTGTTCGACGAGCCGACCATCGGCCTGCACCCGTTGGACGTGCGCGTCCTGCTCGGCGTGTTCGACCAGCTCGTGGCGAGCGGCGCGACCGTCGTCGTCATCGAACATGATCTCGACATGATCGCCAACGCCGACTGGATCATCGACATGGGTCCCGGCGGGGGAGCGGCCGGCGGCCGCATCGTCGCCGCCGGCACACCGGAGGACGTCGCCGCGAACCCGGACAGCGTCACCGGCCGGTACCTGCGGTAGACGAGCAGATGAGAGGATAAGACGATTTCAGCGGTCGAAGTGATAATCCTGACCGAAGAACATGCTCCATGCGAGCAGGATGTCCTCGTAATTCGCGGTCAGGAAGAACTGGAGACGGCGAATGTCCTTGGAGGACAGCCCACCCTTGTTGTGCGCCAAGGACACCGAACCGTCGGAACCGAGTACGAATCGTGCCAAATCATGGCGGGAGCCCTGTGCGACATGCACATGCACGCCATGATCGCGGTCGAGTGCGGTGAAATAGATGGAGTAGCCGGCGAAACTGAAGATCTCAGGCATCGGCGTATTCCCGGTCGATGGCGCGCAACCCTTCCACGGTGGGCCTGACACGGTCGAACCAGTGGTGGAGGAACGATTCGCCCTGTGGACCAAACGTGGAGGATAGTATCTTGCCGGTATTGCTCAATGTGGCAGTACGAGGGTATCCGACCTCCGTGATGGTGATGGTGTCGTCATCCCATTGCGTGGTGATGCCCATCATCGTGAACGAGTTCTCCGTGTTCATGGTGCACCTCCCATATCGTTTCGATTGCCACGATAATGCGTCGGATTCGTACGGGCAAGCGACATCCTTAGTGGCCTCGGAATACGTCACCGGCCGGTATCTGCGGTAGACGTTGTCCGGAACGTCCGGTCCTCAGTCCGGCGGATGTCTCCGAAGGACATGAGGAGGCCGGTCGGTCAGTCGTCGTCGTGGTCGTCGTCCGAATCGTCGTTCTGATCGTCCCGATCATCGTCATTTCGATCGTCGGCGTCGTCGTCTTGGTCGTCCTGATCGTCGTCGTTCGAATCGTCGTCCCGATCGTCGGAGTCGTCGTTCTGATCGTCCCGATCATCGTCGTCGTCCCGGTCGTCATCATTCGAATCGTCGTCGTCCGTCGACCCGCTCTTCGACGATTCCCCGGACGGGGAGGAAGGCGTGGACGGCGCCGGCGCCGCGGGGGACCCGCAGGCTGCGAGCCCCATGACGAGCATGCAGGCCGCGATGAACGCGACGATGATGGTGGTGATGCGCTTCGTTGCGATGGTCATGATGGTGTCGAACCCCTTGATACAAGTGTGTGACGGCTCCCACTTCGACCGTCATGACTGATTATCCCCGACTTTCCGTCCGCGCGCATGCCCCCGCGGCGTGAGCGTCGTCACATGTCGCCATGCATGACGGGCATGGGCGACGTGCGGATGCGGGCATTGGACGTGGAGGTCCGGATGGTTTTCAATCCGGCGCAGCCGAACGGTGAGCCGCGTCCCCCGAAGCGTGCGGATGGGCGAGTACAGTGTCCGGATGTGCCCCAGATACAGCAGATCAGACGCGCGACCGCCGACGCGAAATACCATGAGATGACCGAGAAACCGGTCAAACCGCTGATTCTGCGTCTGTGCATCCCCGCGGTGGTGTCGAATCTGGTGACCACCGCATACAATCTCACCGACACGTTCTTCATCGGCCAGCTGGGCACGTCCCAATCCGGCGCGATCGGCATCGCGTTCTCCATCATGACCATCCTGCAGGCGCTCGGATTCTTCTTCGGCAACGGCGCGGGCAATTCGATGAGCCGCGAGCTCGGCAAACGCAACAACGACCGTGCGTCCCGGCTGCTCGCCATCGGGTTCGCGGGCGCCGTGCTTTCCGGCCTCATCGTGGCCGTCGTCTGCCTGTCCATGCTTCATCCGCTGGTCGTGGCGTTGGGCTCGACCGTGACCATCGCTCCATACGCGGTGACCTATCTCACGCCCATCCTCGTGGCCGCGCCATGCGTGTGCGGCTCGTTTGCCCTGAACGGGCTGCTGCGCTATCAGGGTCAGTCCGCGTTCGGCATGGTAGGCCTCGTCTCCGGCGCGCTGCTCAACTTCCTGCTCGCCCCATTGTTCATATTCGTCCTGCATATGGGCATCTTCGGCGCGGGCCTCGCCACCGGCATCTGTCAGACGGTGAGCTTCATCATCCTCACCGTGATGAGCGCCCGATTCGGTGTCCTGAAGCTGTCGCTGCGCAACTGTCGTCCCGACCCGCTGCTGCTGCGCGAGATCGCGGGCGGCGGTCTGCCGTCGCTGGTCCGTCAGGGTGCCGGTTCGATCGCCACCACGTGCGTGAACATCGCGGCCAACCCGTTCGGCGACGCGGCCATCGCCGGCATGGCCATCGTCATGCGCATCATGCTCGGCGCGAACTCGGTCATCATCGGCCTCGGCCAGGGCTTCCAGCCGGTGTGCGGCTACAACTATGGCGCCGGCAGGTTCGCGCGTGTGCGCGAGGCCTTCTGGTTCTGCGTGAAGCTGTCCACATGCGTGCTGCTCGTGTTGGGCGTCGTCATCTGGGTGGCCGCGCCGCAATTGGTCGAGGTCTTCCGCTCCGATCCGGCCGTGGTCGCCGTCGGCGTCGCCGCGTTGCACTTCGAATGCGTGACGGTGGTGTTGAACGGCGTGAACATGATGGGCAACATGATCTCCCAGACGTTGGGGCAGACCGGCATCGCCTCGTTCCTCGCCGTGTGCCGCACCGGCCTCTATCTGGCGCCGATCGTGCTCATCCTGCCGCACTTCCTCGGCGTGACCGGCGTCGAGGCCGCCCAGTCGGTGGCGGACATCCTCACGTTCGCCACGACCATCCCGTTCATGCGTCATATCCTCGGCAAGGTGCTGCGCTGAATTCGAGCGGATGGGCGTCCCGCTCCGCCGCAGGCGAAGGGCATCCGTGCCGGCCGCTATCATGGCTGGGTATGTCGAAACGAGGTGAGCTGAGGGTATGAGCCTGATCGAGATGATGATTCTCGGATTCCTGTCCGAGAAGACGATGTGCGGCTACGAGCTGCGCAAGAAGATGGAGCAGCTGCAGGGGGACATGCGCAAGTTCAGCGACGGCGCCATCTACCCTGCGACCGGCCGTCTCGCCAAGGCCGGGCTCATCTCCGAGCAGACGGATGTGCGCGACGGTCGCCAGCGCCACCTGTTCACGTTGGAGCCGGCCGGCCGCGAGGCGCTCGTCGAGGCGTTGAAAACCGCGGACGGCTTCATCCTCACCGATTTCAACCGGTGGCGCGTCGTGCTCACCTTCCTGTCCGTCGTGCCGGACAAGGCCGACCGTGATGCGGTGCTGCGTCGCCGCTACGACCTGTTGTCCGGCGGCGACGTGCACTTCTTCTACTGTGACGCGGGCAATCCGCTGTCGATCGACCACATCGACGACCCGTACAGCCGCGGTCTCATCACCGTGCATGACGCGCAGGTCGCGGCCGAACGCGCGTGGCTGCGTTCGATGCTCGGCATCGAAGACTAGGGGCCGCTCACCTGCTCTTACGGCAATCGGCTGGGCCCCGACGCGAACCGTATCGCGTCGGGGCCCAGCCGTTTCTCCGTGGATGACCGCTTACTTGACGACCTTGAAGCCGCCGGTCCACGGGGTCTGCTCGGTCACGCCGAGGACGATCTGCAGGGCGCCGTAGCCCTCGAGGTACTGGGCGCGCTTGAGCGGGCCGGCGTCCACGGTCTTCAGACCCGCGGCCTCGATGAACGCGGCGACGGACTTCTTGGCCGCATCGTCGTCGGAGGCGAGCTGGACGACGGTGGGGGCGCCGTCGTTGACGCCGGAGGCGAGGGTTGCGGCGAAGGTGGTGTTGAAGCCCTTGACGACCTTGGACTGCGGCAGCTTGCCGGCCAGCCATTCGGCGGCGGACTTCGCGCCCTCCGGCAGCGCCAGGTCGAAGGTGGTGAAGTCAATCGGGTTGGACACGTCGACCACGGTCTTGCCGGCCAGCTGGTCGGCGTAGGCGGCGAGGACCTCCTCGTAGGCCGGGAACGGCAGGGCAAGCACGACGATGTCGCCGGTGACAGCCTCTCCGAACTTGGCGCCGGTGACGCCTTCGGCCGCGGCCGCGGCCTTGTCCGGGTTGCGGTCGATGACCTGCACGGCCGCGCCGGCCTTGGCGGCGATGCCCGCCACGGCGGATCCGATGTTGCCCGCGCCGAAGATGGTGATGGTGCTCATGGTGGTTTTCCTTTCGTCGTGCCGTGCGTCCGGGGTGGATGCGCGGTGTGGTTGCTGTTGTCCGCTTGTCGCCTCCGGCGGCGGCCCTCGATTGGGGTTCCCGTCGCTCTGGCGTTGGTCATCACTCTATTCGAGGTATTGATATATTTCAAGCTGAGATATATCGAATCAATGTATGACAGGCTGCAGAATGGCGGAATTCCGCGACGGGGGAGTCCGGTGACAGGTGTTCGCCGTCGGCGTGTCGTTTCGAGATATCTCGAAGAGAGATATCATGGTGGGCATGATGAACACGATAGAGCTGATGACCTTGGGGTTCCTCACCGAAGGCCCCGCATGCGGCTACCGGCTGCGCAAGAAAATGGAGCAACTGCAGGGATACATGCAGGCGGTCTCCGACGGCACGCTCCACGCCGTCACCGGACGCTTCGTCAAGGCCGGATACATCGGCGAGACCTACACGGTCGTCAACGGCCGTCGGCTGCGCGAATTCCACCTCGAACCTGCCGGCCGCGAGGCGCTTGTCGAGGAACTCAAGGGCACGAGCGGATATATGCTCACCAACATCACCAAATGGGCGGTCGTCATGTCGTTCCTGTCTGTCATTCCCGACGAGGACGACAGACGCGCCGTATTGCGCCGACGTCTCGACTCGCTTGCCGAAGCCGACGTGCGGCGCCTGTACAGCGACGGCGAAGGCCCCATCGACAACGACAAGGTCGAAGACAAATACCGTCGCGCCGTCATCGCCATCCATGACGCCGAGATCGACGCCGAACGCGCGTGGCTGGAACGCGAGCTCGGCGTCCTCGAATGACCGACGGGCCTGTGGCGGCCGACGGTCATTCCGGTCAGCGCCTCCAGTGACGGCGACGGCTGACGATGCGCTTGCCGCCCACGCCCGCCTTGCCGTTCGGGCCCCACGGCCCGCGGGCCTCCGCCTGCAGCTGCTTGAGATGATGCTTCATCGCGAGGAGCATGATGTGTGTGTCCTCGAGGCCCAGGTGGCGTTCGGCATCGTCCTCGTGCAGCGCCCCCTGACGCTTCGCGTACGCGTCGAGACGATTGTCGCCGTCGGGATGCTCCTCGCTGGGGATGGAGCCCTCGTCCCACAGGCGGCTCATCGGCAGCGTGTCGATGATGGTCACATGGCCGTTGCGGTACGCCTCCGCATACCCCTTCACGTTGAGCATGAAGAAGCTGTGCTCGAACGTGGCCATGTGCGCCACGAACGGCTGCGCGGTGAGACGCTTCAGCAGATCGGCCTGCGCGGTCTGGTCCTCGTCGAACATCGGATAGTCGATGCCGACGCGCTGCCTGATGTCGATGCCGGTCAGCTGGATGATGAACGGGTTGCCGTGGCGCGCCGCCTCGTCGGTCACGCCGAAGGAGAACCGGTGCTGGTCGTACGCGTCTCCGCCCTCGTAATAGTCCTTGTCGTACTCGTAGCCGGTGGGCGCGTCCGCCGGACGCGGGGACTTCATGTTCATGTATTCGAAGCCCACGTCGATGATGTACGCGCGGTACGGTTCCGTGCCGTTCGTCTCCAGGTCGATGCCCATCACCTTGTCCACGTCGCGTCCCGGGAGGAACACCTCGCGCCAGTAGTCCTTCGGGCGCGCCGCCTCGCGGGCGGCCACATGCTCGGCGGCAGCATGGCGGGACTTCTCGAACCGCGCCTCCGGCACTGCGGTCTCGTCCCGGTTCACCTGCTCGACGGACGGCACGGCCGGGTTGTCGTCGTTGATGACCGGCTGTCCCTCGATGAGATAGTCGGGGCTGCCCTGATCCGAACTCGAATCCGCAGGCGCCGATTCGTCCGGTCCCGCTTCGACGGAACCGTCCTTCACTTCGTCCGCTTCGAACAGGGCGTGCTCGCGGTGCAGCCGCGCGGCCTCGCGCTTGGCGCGGTCGGCCTTGCGCTGTTCGGCGCGCGCGTTGACGATTTCGGCGGTGCGGTCCTGGATGTCGTCGACGACCACGCCGTCCTTCGCGGCGGTGAGCACCGGCACGGTGACGCGCTCGCGCTCCTCGTCCTCGACGGTCCACAGCCCTTCCGCGATGCCGCGGTCGCGCAGCAGCGCGATCTGGTCGTTGAGCCTGCGGTCCGCGTAGGCGAGTGCACGCGGCAGGTCGTAGGTCTTGATGCGCCGGTCGAAGTCGCGCATGAACGTCATGCTCATCTTCGCGATGATCGCCTCGAGGCGGTCGCGAATCCCCAGATCGGCCTTGAGCAGGTCGTGCGCGCTGGACGTGGCGCCGGGCTCGTAGTCGTCCGGGGAGGCCACGCCGATGCCGTGCTCCAGGTCGAGCGAACGCACCCAATCCCAATCGATGTCGTTGCCGTCCGCGTCCTTCAACATGATGTACGACCACTGGCTGATGCCTTCCTTCGCCTCGGTCAGCCACGAGCGGTCGATCGCATATCCACTGTTTTCCATTGTCTTGTCGCTGTTTTCTTCGCTACTCATACTCATTCATACCTGCGGGAGCCACGTCCCGTCAGCCACCATGGTAGCGCCCGTGTGCGGCGGGTCGGGGGAATCGCCGGAAAACAATGGGAAAACGAAGGGCGGCGGGACGGCGTCCACGTGAAGCCGTACCGCCGCCCACCCCTACCCGTCACGGCGGTCAGCGGGTTCCGCGCATGGCCTGCGGCCTGAACTGGTCGAGGGTGGTGAAGCAGGTGCGGTACACCATCGCCATGATCAATCCGTCGGCGATGAGCGTCAGCGCGGAGATTGCGGCGAACACGACGAACTGGTATTTGGCGGCCTCCAGCGGGTCGCCACCGGCGATGACCTGGCCGGCCATCATGCCGGGGATGGTGACGATGCCGCAGGAGGCGAGCGTCGCCATCGTGGGCAGGAGGCCAAGGCGGATCGACGAGACGATCGACGGTCTGGACGCCTCCCATGCGGTGGCGCCCAACGCGAGCATCGTGTCGATCTCGTCGCGCCGCTCGTCCATGCTCTCGTAGAAGCGGCTCAGGCCCACCGCCAGGGCGGAGACCGTGTTGCCGAGCAGCATGCCGGTCAGCGGCACGACCAGCTGCGGCGCATACCACGGGTGGGGGCGCACCACGAGTTCGGTGACGAGCGCGATCATGAGCAGCATCGTGATGGTCAGGCTCAGCAGCACCGGTCCGGCCAATCCCTTCGGTATGCCTTTGGCGCGCGAGAGGGTGATCTGCACGGCGGCGACGAGCATCACGCCGATCGTCGCGAACACGAGGAACACGTTGTCTGCGCGGATCACGTAGCCGATGACGAAGCCCATCGCGCACAGCTGCAGCAGGGCGCGGCAGGCCGACCACAGCAGCGACCTGCCGATGCCCATGCGCATGAGCCCGCTCACGCCCGCGGCCACCGCCACCATGGCGAGGGCCACCATGAGGCCCCAGACGTCGATGTCGTACGCGTTGCCGCTCATGCCCGCTCCTCCTTAGGTCCGCGCTCCGTTCCGTCCGCCGTGTCGGCCGCCGTTCCGTCCGTCACAGCGGCCGGTTCCGCCTCCGACTCGCTCAACACCCCGTTGGCCAGGGTGACGATGCGTGCGGCCCGTCCGTCCGGCGGCCGATGCCGGATGCGGACGATTGCCATGCCGTGCGCGGCCGCGTCCGCCATGATCTCGGCGACTTTCTCTGCGTTCCCGTCATCCAACCCCGCATCCACCTCGTCGGCGAGCAGCACTTTCGGACGGGTGAGCAGCGTGCGCGCCAACGAGACGCGTGCCGCCTGCCCTCCGGACAGGTCGTGCGGGGCGCGCGTCAGGTCGATGTCCTCACAGCCCATCGCATCCAGCGTCGCGCGGATGCGCTCCTCCGGCAGCAGTTCGCGCGCCTTCGCCGCATCATCGCGGAACAGGCGTGCGAACCTGGCGACCGGTCCCGGACGCCGCGTCGACGCCGCCGGACCGGCGGCGTCGACGGCTTCGTCGGCGCGCACCGCCAGCATGTACGGCAGGCGGATCGCGTCGGCCACCGTGGCGCCGGGGAGAATCGGCTTCTGCGGCAGATACGCGACCTCCCGCCGCCAACGCTGCGGCGTGAACCCACCGGAATCGCGGCCCTGAAGCGCGAACGAACCGGTCGCATGCGGGTTCAGCAGCGCGAACGCCGTCAGCAGACTGCTTTTGCCTGAACCGGACGGCCCCACCAGGTCGACGATCTCGCCCGCGTCGATCGCGAAGGACAGACAGGCGAAGACCGTACGGTCGCCGTCCGGAGACGGCACCGTACACGACACCCGCTCGGCGGTGAACACATGCATTCCACTCATATCGCGCACGGTACGTCCAAGCGCGGCCCCAAGCCAATCCCCGAGCGTTTCTTAGCGCGGCCTTAGCGGTTCGGAGGTCTGATATAACCGTAGGAACAGGTGCGATGGCGCCGTGAACGGACGAGGAGACGACGATGACGATACGGAAGGCCGCTGACGCCGACACGGACCGCACGGCAGGAAACGGCATGGCGGGAGACATGGCCTCCCATGCCGTGACGGACCCCGAACGCCTGCTACTGCCCGCGGTCCTGTTCGTCGAGGACGATCCGAGCCTCGGGGCGATGACCACCGAAATGCTCGGCGCCGACCATCGCGTCGACTGGGCGCAAACGGAAGGGGAGGCGCGCGACCTGCTGTCGTCGAACCGCTACGACGCGCTCGTCGTCGACCGTCGCCTGCCCGACGGCGACGGCCTCGACCTGGTCAGACGCCTGCGCGCCGCCGGCGTCACCACGCCCGCGCTCATGCTCACCGCGCTCGCCGAAGTCGACGACATCGTCGACGGACTCGACGCCGGCGCCAACGACTACCTGACCAAACCGTTCCACTTCGCCGAACTCGAGGCCCGGCTGCGCGCCCTCCTGCGTGGCTTCCACGCGCAGGCCTCATCCATCATGATCGGCGACTGGCTGCTCAAACCCGGCGGCAATCTCATCGAGGATCCGGAGGGACGGTCCACGCCCCTGACCGAAACCGAAACGAAACTGCTCGCCACGCTCGCCTCCTCGCCCGACCACGTGTTCCCGCGCGAGGAGATCCTGCGCGCCGCGTTCTCCGATGGCAGCGACATCGGCGCCGTCGACGTGTACGTCTCGTACGTGCGCGGCAAGACCACGCGCCGCATCATCGACACCGTGCGCGGCCGCGGCTACCGCATCGGCGACCCACGCGGATGAGACGGGAGAAACGCATCATGAAGAAGCATGGGAACGACGGGGCCGGAACGGCGCACGTCGGCCGCATCGCCGGAGGCGGACATGTCGCCGGACTCATCAGCCTGCGCATGACCGTCGCGATGGCCGTCATCACCGTCGTCGGCGGCATCCTGTACATCCTAGGCGTGCTGCTCGGATCGCGCCACGAATTCACCGAACGCGGCCTCGACCCGAACGCCATGAGCGTCACCGAACAATTCGGCTCCGGCATGATGGTCATCGACACGCGTAAGGCCATCGGCTTCACCGTCCTGTTCGTGCTCGGCGTCGTCGCCGCGGTCGCGCTCGTCGGCCGATACTATTCGCGCAAGGAGGTCGCGCCGCTCGAACACGCGTTCGAACTGCAGAAGGACTTCGTCGCCGACGCCAGCCACGAGCTCAAGACGCCGCTCGCCGTCATCGCCACACGCATCGACCTCATCGACTTCCGGCGCGCACACGGCCAACCCATCGACGCGCCGCTCGCCGACCTCAGAGGCGACGTGGACCGCATGAACGCGATCATCACCGACCTGCTCGTCGCCGCCCGAGGCGCCGTCGACGCCGAACCGGTGTCGCTCGCCGGCGTCGTCGACCAATCCGTCGACGCGGTCCGCCCGCTCGCCGACAAGCGCGGCGTCACCATCGACACGCACGTCGACGGCGACCCCGCGCATCTCATCGTGCGCGGCAACGCCGTGGGGCTTTCACGCTGCCTCGTCGCCGTATTGGACAACGCCGTCGCGCACGCGCCCGACGGCACACGCGTCACCGTCTCGCTCGGCTACCACCACCGCGGCGACGCCGTCATCCGCGTGAGCGACCACGGCACCGGCATCGGCGGGAACCCCGAGCGGCTGTTCCGCCGGTTCGCGCGCGACGACGACGGCACCGCCCATCAGGGCTACGGTCTGGGACTCGCTTTGGCGCGCGACGTGGCGAACCGCTACGGCGGAACGCTCGACGTCGAATCCACGTCCGCGAACGGCACCACGATGCGGCTCACGCTGCCGTTGACGTCGTGACGTCCTTCGCCATGTGGCGGGCGTGACGCCCGGTGGCGTCACAGGTTGCGTACGGCGCCGACGAACAACGGGACGCCGTCCGGTGTGGACAGCTCGTAGAGGAACGGACGGTCCACGGTGAAATCGACCCACTTCTCCTCCGCGGGAGCGCCTGCGGCGTCCACATTCATCTGCGTGAACGCCGCCGTCTTCGCGCCATGCTCGTTCACCTCGATGCGCGTGCCCTGGATGACCTCGCCGATGAACGGATTGCCGGGCAGCCCGTCCTGTTCGACCATGCGGGAGAAATCAGCGTCGTCGGAGGAGAACGCATCCTCGACGCCGAGACCGCGCAGAACGCCCATGATCGTATCCGACGCGAACGTGCCGTCGACGGTGAAACGCGGCAGCGTCATGGCCACCTCCGCCTGTGCGGCGTCCGCCGTCATCGCCTCGCGCAGCAGGTCGGGGTCGCCTGCGATCTCGTCGAAGGCCGCACGTTCCGGCAGGAGGATCGTGAGCGCCCCGCCGTTGTCGAACGGGATCGACGCGCGCCGCCACGAGCCGTCAGAGGCTTCGGCGTAGTCGAGCCCGTCGAACGACCGCATCATCATCGGCACTTCGGACTCGTCCGTGACGCCGTGGAACGTGTCGTCCATCGTGTCTTCCGGTTCGAACGGGCTCTCCCAGCGGCCGTCCGCGTACACGGTGTCGATGATCGTCAGGATGGTGTCCTCGTCGAGCTCGATGTCCGGCCTGAGCATGCCGTGGGTGTTGTCCGCGACCCAGCGGCCCATCCGTTCCGCCGCATGCCGGTCCATGTCGAGCGAGTTGACCTCGGCGTCGAACGTGTCCTTCGCGGCGTTCTCGTAGGAATCCATGAGCCGGTATTCCTTGTCGATCCAGACGGAGTCGTGGAGCTCCATCGTCGACTTCGAATCGTCGTACCGTCCGTTGACGGAGCGTATCAGGGAACGGTAGTCGTCATCGGTGAATTTCGCGGAGCCCAGCGCCTCGTCCAGTTGGCCGCGTGTGGCGCCGTCCGAGCCCTGCGCGGCCAGCGCCAGCGCCATCCACAGCGACGTGGGGGAGTAGTTGACGTTGCCGTGCGCGTCGCCGTTCGTCTTCGCGAGGAATCCGGGCGCGGAGGAGTAGGCGAAATCCGTGACGGAGGCGGCGATACGTTCGGTGGCGGGCGTCGCGGCCGGTTTGAGCATGGTCATGATCGTGGTCCTTCCGTCGCCGAAATGCCACCATGCGCCGAAGCCCGCGCCAAGCGCCACGACGACGGTCACCGTGGCGGCGACGATGGTGCGGGCCTTTCTCGAGAACGCCCTGCGATTGCGTGTGCGGCCGGCGGGCGTCTTGCGGTCGAGTTGCGTGGACATGACGTCCTCCTTCACCGATGGGTCGACGCGCGCACGTCGATGTGCGGCTGTCGACTTCCATCGTATCAGCGTGCGGAAGACCCTTCCAGGATGTCGTGCATACGGTCCTCCCGTTGCCCCTATGTCCGATGTGTGAACCATTGGTTCATGCGCTGTAAACCAGAATCAGGTACGGACGTCAATCCTGCGGACAGCCGCAGGCCTATCATGACTGTCGGTTCATGGAACGAATGGATTACATGCAAAGGAAATGGCGACAGGTATGGCATCGACTCCGACATCACTTCCGGCTTCTTCTGCTTCTTCGGTCTCCCGGATCGCCGAGGCGCGGCAGGGGCGGGCCTCGGCGGCGGTCACCGTCGCCGCATCCGTTGCCTCGTTCCTCGCGGGCATGGATGTGCTCATCGTCAACGTCGCTTTGCCCACCATCGCAGCCGACCTCGGCGGCGACATGGCCGTCCAGCAGTGGGTCGTCGACGGGTACACGCTGCTGTTCGCGGCCCTGCTGCTGCTCGCCGGCAGCCTCGCCGACCGGTTCGGCGCCAAGCGCGTGTTCCTCGTCGGCGCCGCGCTGTTCGGCTGGGCCTCGCTGTTCTGCTCGTTCGCATGGTCGATGGCGGCGCTCGTCGTTGGCCGCTGCCTGCTCGGCGTCGCCTCGGCGCTGATCCTGCCGGCCTCCATGTCCCTGATCAACGAGGCGAACCCGGACCCGCGCCGCCGCGCATGGGCGCTTGCCCTATGGGGTGCGGGCGGCGCCTCCGCCTCCGCCGTGGGACCGTTGCTCGGGGGACTCCTCACGCCGATCCACTGGAGTCTCGTGTTCGCAATCAACGTGCCGTTCTGCCTGCTCATCCTTGCGCTCGCGCCACGCATCGCGACCTCGCCGCGCCGCCCCATCCGATTCGATTGGGTGGGCCAGACGCTGGCGCTGATCGGCCTGGCCGCGCTCGTCGCCGGCATCATCGAGGTCGGTTCGATCGGGGCGGGCGCGCCCGCGACCCTCGCACTGCTCGGCGTGGGGTTCGTCGCGCTCGTCGCGTTCGCGTACTCGCAGACGAAGGTCGTCGCCCCGATGATGCCGCTTGGGCTCTTCCACGTGCGCGGCATGCAGGTCGCGTTGCAGATCGGATTCATCATGATCTTCAACTGGTACGGCATGGTGTTCATCTGCACGATGTTCCTGCAGAACGAACGGCACATGGGCGCGTTCGCGGCCGGGCTCGTGTTCGTGCCCTCCGCGTTCGTCACGATCTTCGGCAACCTGTTCGGCGGGCGTATCATCACCGCGCGCGGCGCAAGATTCTCGATCACGCTGGGACTGTCGATCATGATCGTCGGGTTCCTGTTCGAATTCCTCACCCCCGCGCCGATCCCGGTGTGGGTCGTGGCCACGGGGCTGAGCGTCGTCGGATTCGGGGCGGCCATCACCACGCCCGCCGCTGCCGGCGTGGTCCTGCACTCCGTCGACGCCGCGCAGGCCGGCATCGCCTCCGCCATGTTCAACACGTTCCGCCAGGTCGGCGGCGCGATCGGCGTGGCCGTGTTCGGCGTCGTCGCCACGTTCCTGCCCTCCCTCGACGTGGCGCTGCGCGTCGTGTTCCTCGCCTCCGCGCTCCTGCTCGCCTACGTCCTCGCCTTCGAGCTCCTGCGCTGGCGGGAACGGTGACCGGCGTCCCGCCCCCGTCGCTGGGGCGGGATGCTGCCCGGGCGTGGCGACGGCGTACAGTTGTGCCGCGGGAATGGTCCGACGATTCCGAAGGAGGCAGGACGATGACCGATGGCGCACTGCTGTATCCGCGTGTGACCGCCACACGGCGCATCCAGGACATGGACGGCATGTGGGGGTTCCGGTTCGACCCCGCGGGCGAGGGGGAGCGGAACGGATGGCCGAAGGACGGCCTGCCCGATCCGAGACCCATGCCCGTACCCGCCAGCTTCAACGACATCGTCACCGACAAGGCGTCGCGCGAATACGCCGGCGATTTCTGGTACGAGACCGACGTGCTCGTGCCCGGCGAATGGCGAGACAAGGACCTCTACCTGCGCTTCGACGCCGCCACCCATCGCGCCGACGTCTTCGTCAACGGCACGCACGTCGGCTCCCACGAAGGCGGGTTCACGCCGTTCGCGGTCCGCATCGACGACGTCGTCCGCTGGAACGGACGTAACCATGTGGCGGTCAGGGTGAACAACGAACTCAGCCATACGAGCCTGCCCGCCGGCACCACCGGCACACTGCCGGACGGCACCCCGATCAACGGCCCATACTTCGACTTCTTCAACTACGCGGGGCTCCAACGTCCGGTGCGGCTCATCGCCGTACCCAAGGAGGCCGTCACCGGATACGCCACCACGTACGACATCCACGACGACGGGTCCGCCGACGTGCGGTACGACGTGGAGACGAACGGCACGCACGCGGTCGAGGCACGCCTCTACGACGCCGACGGCGTCATGGTCGCGCAGGCGTCCGGCGGACAAGGCGTGCTGCACATGACGGACGCGCACCTCTGGAACGTGCGCGCCGCATACCTGTACCGCATCGAATTCACCATCGTCGACGACGCGACGTCCGACGAGGCCCGCATCATCGACCGCTACGACGACGAAATCGGCATCCGCACGGTCCAAGTCGAGGGACGGCGCATCCTCGTCAACGGGAAACCCGTCCATCTCAAGGGATTCAGACGTCACGAGGACAGCATCGTCAACGGGCGGGGCGAGAACCTCGCCGTCATCGCCCGCGACTACGCGCTGATGGAATGGACCGGTGCGAACTCCTTCCGCACCTCGCACTACCCGTACAGCGAGGAGGACCTGCGCATGGCCGACCGCGAAGGATTCCTCGTCATCGACGAATGCGCCGCCGTCGGCTTCATGGCCAGCCTCATGAACTTCATCGACGCGGCCAACGACTCCAATCCGCACAGGGGTCGCGGCTTCTTCGACGACCCCGACGTGCAGGAGAGGACCCTCGCGGTGCACAAGGCGGCGCTGCGCGAACTGTTCGAACGCGACCGCAACCATCCGAGCGTCATCATGTGGAGCCTGATGAACGAACCCGACTCCGCCGCCGAGTCCGCCGTCCCGTACTTCGAGGAGATCTTCGCGACCGCGCGCACGCTCGACCCGCAGCACCGCCCGCTCACCTACACGAACCTGATGATGGCCGCCGCCGGCAAAGACCGCTGCCACCGGTTCGCGGACGTCATCTGCCTCAACCGCTACTACGGCTGGTACGTGCAGGGCGAATACCAGCTGGCCGGCGCCGAAAAGGCGTTCATCGACGAGATGGACCGGTGGATGGAGCTCGAACCGGACAAGCCGTTCGTCTTCACCGAATACGGCGCGGACACCGAGGCCGGCGTGCACAAGCTGCCCAGCGTGCAGTGGAGCGAGGAATACCAGTGCGAATACCTGGAGATGCAGCACCGCGTGTTCGACAGGTACGACGCGGTCGTCGGCGAACAGGTATGGAACCTGTGCGACTTCCAGACCGGCGAGGGCATCATGCGTGTCGACGGCAACCGGAAGGGCGTGTTCACGCGCGACCGGCAGCCCAAGGCCGCCGCGTTCCTGCTCAAACGCCGCTGGGAGACCATGTAGGCGGAGCGTTCTCCGGATGCCTCCCTGCCGCTAGGGGAGCAGGAAGAACAGCGCCGGCGCAAGCAAGAACAGCAGGTTCGCGCCCACGGCGATGAAAATCACCGCCAGCGTGGTCGCGGCGCCGGCGTGCCGGACTTCGGCGTACGCGCGCCACGGCTTGTCCGGGTCGTAGTGCACCTGCATGGGGCTGCCGAGTGGCCACAGCCGGCTGGCGGCCCTGCCGTAGTTGATGGAGCGGCCGCCCTTGGCCCGCACGTGGAGCGTGTCGTCGGGCGTGACCCATAATTGCGCCTCGCCGTCCGGCAGCCACGGCGCGCGTATCGACAACGAGGAGACGCCGCGGAACCGGCGCATCACCGTGTAGGTGCGCCCGTCGACCTGATAGGAGACCAGCGGGGCGATGCCGTCGTTGTTGTCCCCGTTGCCGAAGAACCGGTAGTCCGTGACGACGCCCGTGGTCACCGCCGTGCATCTGGCGGCTGTTCTTTTCGCATACACCGCCAGAGCGATGCCGACGACCAACAGGATCAATCCCGGCACGCCGGGGGCGGAGGCGATGAGCAACGCTTGACGCCACGTGATGTCTCTGGACACTGATGTCCCTCCTCGGATCTCGAAGCGACGGGTCGCCGACCGGAGGTTCCGGCAGGCATGCACCATTATCGCACCGTGCCGGTGCGCCGGCACCAGCGATGGCGACGGGCACGGCGTCCGCATGTCCGGAATGCGGATGGTGGCGTGGACGCATCGCGGCGGCGGCATTAGCGTGAGCCGCATGGTCGTATGGGATTCACAGCAGTATCTTCGGTTCAGGAAGGAACGCACGCAGCCGTCGCGGGACCTTGCGATGCAGCTGCCGCCGGACGACGGCTCCGCCACGCACCTCATCGACATCGGCTGCGGGCCGGGCAACAGCACTGCCGTGCTGCGCGAACGGTACCCGAATGCCGAGATCCTCGGCGTGGACAGCTCCCCCGAGATGGTCTCGGCCGCCCGCGAAGCCCACCCGGACATCGATTTCGCGCTGTGCGACGTGTCGAAGCCGGACGAGCTCGCCGCACTGGAGCAGGACTTCGACGTGGTGTTCTCCAACGCGTGCATTCAATGGGTGCCGGACCACGCGCATCTCATTTCCTCGCTGTTGGGGCTGCTGAAGCTGGGCGGAACGCTCGCCGTGCAGACGCCGATGAACTACGAGGAGCCTATCCATCGCATCATCGCCCGAATCGTCCACTCGCCGGCGTACGCGGACAAGCTCCCGCAGGCACGCGAGTTCTTCAACCTCACGCCGCCCGAATACTGGGAGCTGCTGCACGCGCACGCTGCGCATTTCCGCATGTGGACGACCACGTACATGCACACGCTGCCCTCGCATGAGGCGATCATGGACTGGTACCGCGGCACCGGGCTGCGCCCGTACCTGCAGGCGCTGCCCGACGACGCGGCGCGCGCGGCGTTCGAGGACGAGGTTTTCAACCGTGTGCGCGAGGCCTATCCGACCCAATCCGACGGCAGCATCATCTTCCCGTTCCCGAGGTTCTTCTTCACCGCCGTGCGGTGAGAACCGGGAACAGCGACGACGCAACAGACGACACAGCATTTCGAAAGGAAGGGAGACCGCATCATGGTCACCGCGAACAGAAGCCGCGTGGTCGTCGTGGGTACGGGCAGCGTCGGTGCGGCGGTGGCGAGCGCCATCGTCCAGCAGGGGTTGTGCAACGAGCTCGTGCTCGTCAACCATCATCCGCGGAAGGCGGAGGGACTCGCCATGGATCTGGCCGATGGCAGCGAGTTCCTCGGCAGGTTCGTGACGATCCGCGCGGGCGGATGGGAGGACTGCCATCATGCCGATGTGGTCGTCGTCACCGCCGGCCCGAAGCCGAAACCGGGGGAGACGCGCATGCAGGAGCTCGGCGCCGCCATCGACATCGTCGATCCGATTCTGCGCCATATCAAGGATTCCGGGTTCGACGGCATCCTGATCATGGTGTCGAACCCGGTCGACGTGCTCAGCTGGTTCGCGTGGAGACGCACCGGACTGCCGCGCGCGCAGGTGCTTGGCTCGGGTGCGGCGCTCGACACGTCGCGTATGAAGACGATCATCGGCGAGACCACGCGCCTCGACCCGCGTCTCGTCTCCGGATACGTGATCGGCGAGCATGGCGACAGCCAGTTCGTGCCGTGGTCCACGGTTTCGTTCATCGGCAAGTCGTTCGCACGGTATCTGGAGGACAACCGTTCGCGCTATCCGGGTGTCACGCTCGCCGGCATCGAGGAGGAGACGCGCCGCCGCGGTCTTGACATCAAGGGCCTGCGCGGCGGCACCAGCTACGGCATCGCCGCCACCGTTGCGGGTCTGGTGCGCATGATTCTGTGGAACGAGCGTGGCGTCGTGTCCGTGTCCACGCTCATCGATGGCGAATACGAGTACGGCGAACGCGACGTGTTCCTCTCCCTGCCCGTCGCGCTCGACGGCGACGGCGTGGGCGACTTCGTCGACCTGCACCTGAGCGGCGACGAGCTCGCAAAGTTCCATAGGTCCGCCGCCGTGGTGCGCGACCACTGCCGTCTCATCGCCGACCGGCTGTAGGTGACTTAGGCGGATGCGGGCGACTGTAGCGTAGACCGGCGTTGTCGGCGAATCCGGCTAATGTCTGGAACCATGTGTTCCCTGTGTTGCGCCTCGTCGCCGGACAACAACGCCCCGGTGTACGCGCCCGGCTTCATCTGACATACGGTCCCGGCATGCCGTCACCGCACCGTCCACGACGGACGGTCGGCGCGGCATGCCGGTTCGACCGTATGCATGCCATGCACGGTACGGAACGGACGACCGTGCGGAACGATGAAGCGAAGGAACACCCGTATGACTGATACCCCTGAACCGACCATGCCCTTCGAGCCGCAGCCCGATTCGCGCGAGCTCGGCTGGACGCGTCGCGTCGCCCTGCTGCTCACCGGACAGGCATTCTCCCTGCTCGGCTCCAACATCGTGCAGTACGCCCTCTGGTGGTGGATCGTACTGCAGGAGAGAAGCGGCTGGTCCATGCTGCTCGCCACCCTGTTCGGCGTCATGCCGCAATCCCTCGTGTCGATCTTCGGCGGGTCGATGGCCGACCGCTACCGGCGCAAGCCGCTCATCATGCTGCCCGACCTCATCATCGCCGGCGTCACCGTCATGCTGTCGTTCGCCTTCGCGCACGGCTGGGCGAACCTGGCCATCCTGTTCGTCGTCCTGTTCATCCGCTCGGCCGGCGGCGGCGTGCAGACGCCCGCCATCCAATCGTTCATCCCCGACATCACGCCGGCCGGCGGACTGCTGCGCGTCAACTCGATCTACGGCATGATCAACTCGGCCAACATGCTCGTCGCGCCCGCCATCGCCGCCGTGCTCATCAACGTGATGCCCCTGTGGCCGATCCTGCTCATCGACGTGACGACCGCGGTCATCGGCGTCGGCTTCGTCGCGCTCATCCGCGTGCCGGAACGACGCGGGGAAGCCGCCGCGGCGGCCGCGTCGAACGTGACGGACGGCAATCCGCTCGTCTCCGGCGTCCGCCGCGCGTTCGCCGATCTCAAGGCAGGCCTCGTCTACACGATGCGGCAGCCGCGCCTCAAAGGCGTGGTGTTCGGCGACGCGCTCACCTGTTTCGTGGCGGTCGCGCCGATGAACCTGACGCTCCTGCTTATGACCCGCGAATACGACGGGCTGGACCTGGACCTCGGGTTCGTGAACCTCACGACCGCCTCCGACAAGCTCGCCGCCAACGAGCTGAGCTGGAGCGCCGGCATGCTGCTCGGCGGCCTCATCATGTCCACCATCGGCGTGAAGGTCATCCGCGACAACATGCGCGTGGCCGCATACGCCATCGCCGCGGTCGGCGTCACGATCATCGGCCTCGGGCTCGCCCCCGGACTGTTCGCCTACCTCGTCATCAACATCCTGTGTGGCATCGCCTGGGGCATGTGCGCCGCGCCGATGCGCACCGTCATGCAATCCGAATCCGATCCGTCGATGGTCGGCCGCGTCTTCGGCCTCGACACGACGCTCGCCACGCTCGGCATGCCGCTCGGCATGCTCATCTTCGCGCCGCTCGCCGACCTGATCCCGATCGCGTGGGTGTTCGTGGCCAGCGGCCTGCTCGCCCTGCCCGTCGCCTGGTACGTGCTCGGACAGGCGCGCGTCCGGTGAACGGATGCAAGAATGGAACGTATGCGTATGGATGATCCTGCGGACCGTATGACTCCCGCGGCTCCCGTGCCCCCAAGCGTCGGCGTGACGTTGCGGCCGCTGCGACGCGACGACCACCCGGCGCTCATCGCGATGATGCGACGCATGTGGTACGCTGACCCCGCGATGGGCGACGACTGCGCGCGCCGGCTTGCGACCATCGACCTGCATCACGGACTGTCCTGCTCGACCATCGCGACCGTCGCCGTATACGGCGGCAGGGTCGTGGGCATGATCCTGGCACGCGTCGACGCGAAGGCGTCGCTCCTGCGATCCACGCCGTTCAACCGGCACGTCCGCCGCGTGATACGCGAATCGTTGCCGCTGCCGTTCACGGCGGACGGCAGGCGCGGCATCCGCGACGCGCTCGACCTGATCGCCGTAGACAGGCGGCTGATGCGCGGGCTCGGAAAACGCTACGACGCGGAAGTGGTGCTGTTCCTCGTCGACGGGCGGATGCGCGGCAAGGGAGTGGGACGCCTGCTGTTCGACCACGCGATCGGACGATTCCACGCGCAAGGCGCACGCCGGTACTTCCTGTTCACCGACACCACATGCGATGCGGGCTTCTACGACCATCGCGGCCTGACCCGCATCCGCGAGGAACGACGGGAACACCCCGACGGCACCGCCGACGCGTACTACCTCTACGAAGACGAGGTGCGGGAACCACGGAGTGGCGGACACCACCCCGGCCGGTAGAATCGTCGCATGAGGCTCAAGGCATGGAAGCGATGGACGGAATGGCCGCTGATGGCGCTATCCGTCATGTTCCTCGTCGCCTACTCGTGGGAGATCCTCGCCGGCACGCACATCCTCCTGTGCGAGACCGTCATCAACGCGATCTGGATCATGTTCGTCATCGACTACGCCGTCTCGCTATGGCTCGCCGAAGACCGGTGGCGATGGTTCACGCGCAACCTGTTCGCCCTCGCGACCATCGCCCTGCCCATGCTCAGACCGCTGCGCCTGCTGCGTCTGCTCACCGTGCTCCACGTGCTCAACCGCACCTCCGGCATGGCGGTGCGCGAGCTCACCGCGGCTGTCGCCGCCCTGCGCGAGGAGCTCGCGTCGCGCGACCGGTAGATGCGTCACGGCCAAACGGCGGCGCGATGGTCCGTCGTGGCCCGGGGATTGGGAACGGCGGACCCTCGACGCGAAACGGCTCTCATGGGCGGACCATGAGAGCCGTTCTTTGCTGCGGAACCGATTGAATGGGAATTACTTGGTCAGGAAAGCCTTGTAGTCCTCGACGGCCTTGGCGAGCGCCTCGTCAGTGATGCCGAAGGAAGCGAAGGTGACGAACGGCTTGACCCACGTGGCGTTGATGTGGTTGGCCGTGCCTTCGAACGGGACGAGCACCTGGTCGATGGTGAACTTGTTGTCGCCTTCCGGCTGGTACTTCGACTCCGGCGAGCCGGTGGAGACGGCGACGGCGAACTCCTTGCCCTCGAACGCATGGCCTTCGGAGCCGTACGCCCAGCCGTGCTCGAGCACCTCGTCCTCCCACTCCTTGAGCAGGGCGGGGGAGGAGAACCAGTAGAGCGGGAACTGGAACACGACGCGGTCGGCGGCCTCGACCGCCGCCTGCTCGGCCTTGACGTCGATGCGGCCGTCCGGGTAGAGCGCGTACTCGTCGCGCACGGTCACGTTGTCCAGTCCTTCGGCGGCCTTGGCGAGCGCCTTGTTGACGTGGGACTGGCCGTTCAGGGACGGGTGGAACACGAGCACCAGCGTCTTCTTCATAGTGTTGTCTCCTTGCTGTATGGTCCGGTTCGCTTCGATATGGAATATCTCGAAACGAGTGATTTTGTCGTTCGATACCATCGTCGCAGAAGATGCGCCGTCTTGTCGTCGACTACGTTCTCGGCGAACAGCGAACAGCGAACAGCGGGCGGCGGTTCGCCTTGGCCGTCACGTCCATCCCGAGGCCTACAGTCGAGCCCCATGTGTTCGTATTGCATGATGACGATGGCGCGTTTCGCGTCCAAGCCCGCGATTTGACGGGGAAGGGGACCCGATGCGGGGGCCCGGCGTGCCTGTGAGCGGGTACGCCCATTTCGTCGTATGTACATCGATGCCGCGCAATCATACGGATGGTGGGCGTGTCCGTCCATCCTTCCCGGCGCGTGCGAATGGAAACAGGAACACATATACCCATGTCTCAGAATATTTCGGAAACCCATGCCGGAACCGTTCCCGTCGCCCCAGTGGACGGCGTGACCGGTGCCACCGATGCGACGTCCGATCCGCGCGAACGCGGGTGGGTGCGCCGCGCCTCGCTGCTGCTCACCGGTCAGGCGTTCTCACTGCTCGGGTCCAGCGTCGTCCAGTTCGCCATCTGGTGGTGGATCGTGCTGCAGACCCGCACCGGCTCGGCCATGCTGTTGGCCACCCTGTTCGGTGTGCTGCCGCAGGCGCTCGTCTCCGTCTTTGGTGGGCCGATGGCCGACCGCTACAACCGCAAGGCCCTGATCGTCCTGCCCGACCTCGTCATCGCGGCCGTCACCGTGGTGCTGTCCGTCGCGTTCGCGACCGGCTGGGCGAGCCTGTCGCTGATCTTCGTGGTGCTGCTTGTCCGCTCGGCCGGAGCCGGCATACAGGAGCCGGCCGTGCAGTCGTTCATCCCGGACGTCGTTCCGGAGAAGGGGCTTCTGCGCATCAACTCGATATTCGGCGTCATCGGTTCGGCGAACCGTATCGCGGCGCCGGCGATCGCCGCCGTGCTCGTCAATGTGGCGCCATTGTGGTCGATCCTCCTGGTCGACGTGACGACTGCGGTCATCGGCGTCGGCTTCGTCGCGCTGATCCGCGTGCCGGCGAAATCCAAGGCCACGGCGGGCGAGGCCGGAACGGAAGCCGACGCGACCGCGGCCCCGCCGACGGAACCGCTGCCGCTCGCCGTGCTGCGACGCACGTTCGCCGACCTCAAGGCCGGCTTCGTCTACACGATGCGGCATCCGTACCTCAAGGGCGCCGTGCTGGGTGATGCGCTCACCTGCCTCATGTCGGTCGCGCCGATGAACCTGACGCTGCTGCTCATGACGCGCGAGTACGAGGGCATCGACTTGAACCTCGGATTCGTGAATCTTACGACCGCTTCGGACAAGCTCGCCGCCAACGAGCTGGGGTTGAGCGTCGGCATGTTGCTCGGCGGCGCGCTTATGTCCGCGATCGGGCCCAGGCTGCTGAACGGCGCGTTGGCCCAGATGCGTGCGATCGCATTCGGCATCGCCATGGTCGGCATCACCGTCGTCGGCCTCGGCGTCGCACCGAACCTGCTCGTCTATCTGGTCATCGACGTGCTCAACGGCGTCGCCTCCGCCGTCTGCGTCGGCCCGATGCGTACGGTCATGCAGTCCGAGTCCGACGAGTCGATGACCGGTCGCGTCTTCGGCCTCGACACGATGCTCTCCACGCTCGGCATGCCGTTGGGCATGCTCGTGTTCGCACCGCTCGCCGACGTGATTCCGATCGTCTGGGTGTTCGTCGCCGGCGGCCTGCTCACCCTTCCTGTCGCCTGGTACGTGCTCGCGTTGTCACGTAGGAGCGTTTCCGGAAAGCGGTGATCCGTCAACGAACGGATGGGAACGTGCGCCCGCTCATCGGATATCGGTCCGGCCGGCGGGCGCACGCGTCGCCGCCGTCATCGGGTCGTGGACGCGTGCGGCAATTCGGCGAGCAGCGCCTCCTGATACCGCCGTCCGGCTTCGGCCAACGCCTCGTCGGAGAGCTCCATCGATTCGAAGACGACGAACGGCTTCAGCCAGACGGCGTGCGTGTAGCGGGCCATCATCCGGTAAGGTGAGAGCACCTCGCGCATCGTGGCGCCGTCGTCCTCCTCCACGTATTCGGATTCCGGGCCGCCCGCCGTGGTGGCGACCATGATCTGCTTGCCCTTGAGCGCCTCGCCGCCCGGGCCGTACGCCCAGCCGAATTCGAGCACCTTGTCCTCCCATTCCTTGAGCAGGGCGGGGGAGGAGTACCAGTACATCGGGAATTGGAGCACGATGCGGTCATGCGTCTCCACGAGCTGCTGTTCGGCCTTGACGTCGATATGGCCGTCCGGGTAGAGCGCGTATTCGTCGCGTACGGTGACGTTGTCGGTGGGACGGCGCCGTGCGGCCGACGCAAGTGCGGCGTTCGCGCGGGAACGGCTCAGATCGGGGTGGAATACGAGAATCAGGGTCTTCATCGTGTGTCTCCTTCGACGTCAATGACTGCGGCGGACGAATGTCCGCGCGTATCGCCACTACTGTACCGTACGCGCGTCTCGTCGGCCCGTACCGACGGGACGCGCCGACGAGACGCGGATCTTCCCGATCGCAGTCCGCGTCACCACGGCAAGGGTCTGCCGTCGCGGAAGAAGCCGCCGGTCGGGCCGACGTGTGGCGAGGATGATGTGGTAACCGGTCTCGCCGAGCTGGCGTGCGGTCTCGTAGCCGAGGCCGCTCTTGCGACCCGAGCCGGTGATGAGCGCGATCTGCATGATGCGACGTTCTTTTCTGAAATGCCGTTCAGAGCGTGTGGTTCAGAAGTCGCGGCCGAGTTCGCGGGCCTTGTCGAGGTACGGGGTGGAGGCGACCTGGCCGGGCGCGAACACGCCGGCGGCGATCACCGAGCCCTTGATCTTCCATCCGAGGCTTTCGCCGAAGCACATCTCGTAGTAGCTGAGGACGTTCTTCGCGAGCACCTCCTCGGGGCTGGCTCCGGCGACCAGCAGCGCGGACTTCTTGCCGGCGAGGTCGTCGTGCGCGTCGAACGGTAGGCGGTCCATCATCGCCTTGATTTGCGCGGAGAACTGCATCCAATAGGTCGGCGTGGCGATGACGATGCCGTCCGCCGCGGACCCGCATGTCCGCGCCATCCATAAGAACATGCGGAAGACAAAGTGGCCTTATATCACAATCCGCAGCAAAAGAATAGTCTGTTGGCGGGCGGATATATCCCGTAAGCTGGGGCGGATGAACGAACATGATATGAACGGGCGGACGGAGCATGCCATGACGGCGTCGGACATTCCGGCATCCCGTCTGCCGCAGGCCGATCGTGACGCGGAGCATATGCAGGGACATTGGGTGTTGGCCCAACTCGGCAAACGGGTGCTCAGACCGGGCGGCGAACGGCTTACCAAGCGCATGCTCGCGCACGTGACGATCGCCGGCCGACGTGTGGTGGAGTTCGCCCCGGGGCTGGGCCGCACCACTCGGCTGATCATGGCGGCCGAACCCTCGGCATATACCGGTGTCGACCGGGACGGGCGCGTGGTGGATATCATCGGACCGTTGGCGGCCGCGGTAAACGGCGCTTGCGTGCAAGCTGACGCCGCGGACACGGGATTGCCGTCCGATTCCGCGGATGCGGTGATCGGCGAGGCCATGCTCACCATGCAATCCGAACGGGACAAGCGGGCGATTATCGCCGAAGCGCATCGGTTGCTCAAGCAGGGCGGCCTGTATGCGATCCATGAGATGGGTCTCGCGCCAGACGATCTTGAAGAATCCGTCAAGGATGCAATCCGCAAGGATCTCGCCCGGGCGATCAAAGTCAACGCGAGGCCGCTGACCGACGCCGAATGGCGATCGTTGCTCGAATCCGAGGGGTTCGAAGTGTTGTGGAGCGGCAGCGAGCCGATGGCTTTGCTCAAGATGCGTCGCAATCTGGCGGACGAGGGCGTGGCTGGCGTGCTGCGGATCGTACGCAATGTGCTGACCCACCGTGACCTGCGGGCTCGCGTGCTGCAGATGCGACGCGTATTCGACACGTACGGCGACATGCTGACTGGCGTCGCGTTCGTGGCGCGCCGGCGATAGCGTCTGCCGGCAATCCGATACGCTTGAAAGGCATGGGCGACGGTGAACCGGCCGCCGCGCGATGAATGTCGCGCCGACTTGGCAGTGCAGGCCTGTGCCGCCATGTCGGCATGACGATGGACTGAAGGAGTTCGATGATGAGCGAACAGACGAATGGGGCCAACGAGCCGAAGACGGCTGAAGTGATGGAATTCATTGATGACCTGAAACCGATGGTCGAAGTACAGCCCGAGGCAACCGTCTCGCGAACCGTGATGCAGGTGGAGGGCGCCAACGTGGTGCTCTTCTCCTTCGACAAGGGGCAGGAGCTGAGCGAGCACACCGCCGCCATGCCGGTGCTTGTGCAATGCCTCGAAGGCCATCTCAAGGTCACCGGCGGCGGCAAAACCGTGGATCTCGTGCCGGGCGGCATCCTGCACTTCCCGACCCGACTGCCGCACGCGGTGTACGCGGAGGAAGCGTCCAAAATGATGCTCATCATGATGCGGCGTTGATGCTGGCGGAAGGTGGCGCGTTTCCGTCGATAAGATGGAATCTCAGGTTATTCGGCGAGCAGCGTCCCGCGATAGCACCGACCCGCGTCGACGGGCAGTCCGCGGGCCGCCCCGGCCAACGCCTTGCTTGCGCGCGACGCTCCCTCGAGATCCGGATGGAACACCAGCGCCAACGTCCTCATGACGGACACCTCCGACAGTCAATGTCGAACTCCCTGCCGATGATGCCGAAGCATCAAGCCCCATGGTGTCTCCCTATGCGATGCCGGCCACTGGCAATCCGGTGTCCGATAAAACATCCGCACCCCGAGACACTCCCGTGAATCGGGGTACCAAACACCCGCTATCTGCTCTTTGCAGCGTCAGATGCCCGTTCAGGCAGCCATGAAACGGGCATCCAACACTGTAAATCTGGAATAACGGGTGTTTCGTCCCATGAGCCATCAACGGTAAGCAGCAGTTCCTATAGGCACTATTCCCCTGGGTGCCTGTCAGAAGGGGATAACCCCCGTTGCGATTGATAGATTTCGACCCCACCATAACCGTGGTGGGGTAAAAGCCGCGGCCGCAAGTCTTACGATTTGCGGCCGCCATAGTTTCCAAGGGAGATACTACCATGAAACGGAAGCTTCTCAGACCCCAGAGCCAATAACGGGTTCGAAAGATAGGTAGAAGCCTTAACGCTCTCAAGTAGACATGGAGTGTCTTATCAGACACTGGCCTGCCATTGGTCCGAACGTCAATCATACGTGCGAGCACGTGCCCTTCAGCTACCTTCACTTTGCGTCTTCATATCGTGGGCATGAACCTATGGTGCGTTCCGAGGTAAACGGGATACACTGGAAAACTACTGGTGGAAGGTGATGTGCTATGACGATGATTGAGAGTCTGCCGGCTTACGCCGCGGCTGCGACTGTGGCCCAAAGCAGGGGCGTCAATCTGCTGGGCATGATTTAATGCCTATCTGGCTGAGTATGCGTCGACCGGTGCGCCAGACCTGGTGTTTTCAGGTCCGGTGTCCGATGTTTCGCCGGCTGATTCAGTGAGCCGAACGTTTTCGCTTAGCACGGACATGTCAGCGATGTTGGATTCCGTGGCGAAGCGACGCGGTGTGTCGGCTGACGCGATTGTGCGTCACGCATTGATTCGCGAATTCGCTGCTGCCTGACTGCTTTCGGGCGGTGTGCCGTGGTCTAATCGCGGCGCGACGGTATTGCGTCTGGATGCACGCGCCGAATCGGGATTGAGGTTTCGTACGTCATACACGGTCACTGCCGACTGCTACGCCCGCCACATCATGCCGATGTGGGGGATGCCGTCCTCGTCATGCAGGAACACATGCCAGCAATGCCGGTCCGCCTCATCCACCTCCTGATAGGTGCACCGCTGCTCCACCACGAACACCACCACGCGCACCCGGTAGATCTCGTAGAGTTCCGCCACGCTCAATTCCTCGAACCGTTTCACCGTCAACTGCATACGCGCCATCGTATAGGCCGGCCGGGAATACGAACCCCATGCCCGCGACGCATGGCAGGACATCGAACGACACTATTGGTCATCACAGTGTGGTCGCGGTGTAATACGGAATAGGGCCACGGGCCTTTCATATTCGAGGCCCGTGGAGCGCGGACATAGTCCTCAGAGGGAAAGGAACCATCATGGGCAAGCGTATGCTCGTCACCTATTTCTCCGCCACCGGCACCACGCGCGGCGTGGCCGAACGCCTCGCGCACGCCATCGGCGCGGATCTCAAGGAGATTGTGCCGGCCCAGCCCTACACGGCCGCCGACGTCGACTGGCGCGACGCCTCCAGCCGTTCCAGCGTGGAGCACGCGCATCGCGACATGCGCCCGGCGCTCGTCGGGCCGATCGACGTGAAGCCCTACGACGTGGTGTTCGTCGGCTACCCGCTGTGGTGGGAGACCGCGCCGCGCGTGGTGCGCACGTTCCTCGAAAGCGAGGACTGGGCGGGCAAGACCATCGTGACGTTCGCCACGTCCGGTTCCAGCACGCGCGGCGCCGACGGCGTGCAGCTGCATGATTCAGCGCCAACCGCGCACTGGGTGCCGGGTCGCCGCATCGCCGCCTCCGAAAGCGAGGCCAAACTCGTCAAGTGGGTCGACGGTCTGAACCTGTGATGACGAAGGACGGCCGGAAGGCGGCATACGGCATCGCATTCGAATAATGACCCAACGGACGAACGCGCAGGTCCGGTGGCCGGCATCGCGCGAAAGATAGCGATATGGGTCACCGGACCTGCGCATACCGTCTGAACTGTGTCATCCGGTGGGGTCGTATGCGCCTCGCCGGCGTCCCGCGGTCCTGTCAGTGGTTGGTGAGGGCCTCCTGCGTGGGCTGGTAGCGGGCGCCCTTGATGGTGATCGAGTCGAGCGTGCGGTCGATGTCGGCGAGTTCGTCGGGCGTGAACGTGACGGCCGTGCCGCCCAGGTTTTGGCGCAGACGGTCCACGTGCTTCGTGCCGGGGATCGGTGCGATCCACGGCTTTTGCGCGAGCAGCCAACAGTCTGCCGCGTCGCGGCGTCCGTTACACGTGTCCGATGACCTTGGCCGGCACCCCGGCGACGATCGCACCGGCGGGCACGTCGTGCGTGACGACCGTGCCGGCTCCGACGATGGCGCCGTCGCCTACCGTCACGTCCTGCAGGACGATCGCGCCCGCGCCGATCCACACGTGCTCGCCGATGCGGATGGGTTTGGAGACGGTCGTCGCCCGCCGCATCGGGTCGCGCATATGGTTGATGGTGACGAGCTGCACGTTCGGCCCCAGGAACGAGCCGTCGCCGATGGAGATGCCGCCGCGGTCCATGAGCGTGCATCCCCAGTTGATGAACACGTCGCGTCCGACCTCGATGTTCCGGCCGAAATCCGTGTAGAACGGCGGATTGAGACGGAACGACGCATCCACCGGATGCCCCACGATACGTTCGAACATCGCATGGACCTCGTCCGGCTCGTGATAGCCGCCGGTATTGAGCTCGACGCACAGCCGTTTCGTCTCGGCGATGATTGCACCGATGGCGGCGTACTCCGGTTCGGTGGGGTCGACGGGCTCGCCGCCCTTGTCGCGGACGAGGATATCGGTCGTTGGTTCGGCCGTGATGGCACTCATGATTGCGGTCCTTTCCGAAAGTCGGTCCCATTGAACCGCGGTCGGAAAGAACCATCCAATAGTGTCGTTCGATACGCCGCCATGCCCGTCGGCTATATGGGCCGCACGTCACGCAATGAACCGCAGATACGTGCGGTCATCGAACGATTCCAACCCCGCCGTGAACCCCTTCGTGCTCCGAAACTCACGCACAAGCCCCGGATCCTCACGACGCAGACGCGCCAACTCCGCCTCCGACCCGGCCAACGTGGAACGCAACAGAGGATACCCATCCGACGCAAGCACCACCTCGGCACCCGGTTGCACCGGCGCGATGTGAATCGGATACGTCGGATCGGCGAACCCATCGAACACGAAATACCCATACTCGCCACGACGATTCGCGAACTCCGACTGCAACCGCAGGAACGGCATGATCAGGTCGCGTGCCGGATCGCCGGAGCCGACGACTCGGGAGGAACGTGCGGAACCATCCGCCGTCACGGTCTCCGGATCGTCGGGGCACCGCGCCTCCGCCTCCTCCCGCAGCCGCAACGCCTGCGTGGCGAACGAACGCAGCTCCCCGAGCAACTCGTCCACGCGCTTCAGCGTCGGCGTCTGCACCCCGTTCATCATGACCTGACAATCACCGAACAGCCACACCTCACGCCGAAACGCGCTGTAGATGACGGCGTTCGCCTGAAGACGCTCCCACGGTTCCACTTCGAACACGTGCGAAGACCCATCGTCCGAGGGCATGTCGCCATGCATGGCCGCGAACCGCGCATACTCATCACGCAGCCGGCCATCAAGCGCCCGCTGCGCCTCGCGCATCGAAGCCTCACCGGGCAGACCCGCGATAGCGCTCGCCAGCAGGTCCTTCGCGACCACGCCGCCGCTCGGCTTCCACAGATGCCGCAGACTCTTGCCGGTCACGCCGTCCACCACGGCGGCGTAATCCTCCGTGACGACGAGACCGTCCTCGTTCAACGACTGGTCGGCATGCTTGCCCCGGCAGAACCGTTCGATGATGCGCATGCTTCAAACCATACGCCTGAGGCATGGATGCGTATGGGGCGACGCTATTGGCGCGGACGCGACGACGGTCGTGTAATGGATACCGACAACGATGAAAGGACGAAACATCATGGAGAACCCGAGCGCATTCCCGATGGGGCAGCCGAACGATGCCTACGCGCAATACTTCGAAGGGCAGAGCTACCTCGCGCCGCTCGCCGGCGACGATCAGGTCAACGTCGCGAACGTGACGTTCGAACCGGGCTGCACGAACCACTGGCACATCCACCACGGCATCTGCCAGATCCTGCTCGCCGTGGGCGGGCGCGGCTACTACCAGATCGAAGGCCGGGAGCCGGTCGAGCTCAAGCCCGGCGACGTGGCCTACATCCCGCCGGACACCAAGCACTGGCACGGCGCCTCCCCGCACGAGGCGTTCGCGCACGTCGCCATCATGCCGAAGAAGGAGGGCGCAAGCAACGAGTGGCTCGAGCCGGTCGACGAGGAGACGTACCACAGCCTCGCCTGAGCGCCCACCGGACGTCCCGGACCGGCGGTGCCGCCGGCCGGACACCATCATGCGCGCAGGAACCGGGCGAACGCACCGGCCGCGGGGGAGGAGACGCCCTGCTTCTTCCATACGAGCACAGAGCTGCTTTCGAACATGGGCGCGAGCGGCACCGCGCGCACGCCCGGATACGAGGCACCGTAATCGAGGCACAGATACAGGCCCAATCCGTTCGCCGCCATCGCCGCGCCGTTCGCCGGCAGGTTGCATGTGCCTGCGATGACGGCCTGCGGGGCGAGCGAGCCGAACCAGTGCATTACCACGCGCCGCACCGGTTCGCGCGAGGGCAGCAGCAGCGGTTCGCCGACGAGATCGGACGGCGTCAACGAGTCGCGGGTCTGCAATGGATGCCCGTCAGGCACCATCGCCGCCCAATGGTCGCTGATGCCCGTACGCAGATACTCGTACCGTTCGGTGTCCACCGGGTCGGCGAGCAGACCGAAATCCATGAGCCCCTGTTCGAGCTGGTCCTGGATCACGTCGGCCGTCGTGCTGACCACATGGAACCGCACGGCCGGATGGGTCTTGCGGAATTCGGCCATGCGCTGCGCCAGATACGACATGCCGCCCACCTCGCCGCAGCCGGCCGTGATGTCGCCGGAGAGATCCCCGGCGGAACGTTTCAAGTCGACCTCCGTCTTGTCCGCGAGGGAGATGATGGTCTGCGCGCGGTCGCGCAGCAGACGGCCCTCCTCGGTGAGCGTGATTGCATGCGGCCCGCGTTCGAACAGCGTGACGCCCAGCTCCTCCTCCAGCTGCTTCAACTGGCGTGACAGCGTCGGCTGGGAGATGCGCAGCAGTTGCGCCGCCCACGTGATGTTGCCTTCCTCGGCCACCGCGAGGAAATACCTGAGCACGCGCAGTTCCATGGTTCCGTCCTCCGGCATGGGGATTCGTTCCGGGATTCGTCCGCTACGCCACCATTGTAGAGGGCTGCGAGGCGGCAGCGGCTCAGCGCCGGTCGCGCACGAACAGCGACAGCACGAACGCCATGCACGCCACGACGGTCGCCGTGACGAACACCGCGTCCACACCGTGGGCGAGGCCCGCGGCCGCGGAACCGGCGGCGGATGCGGGCTGCGTGTTCGTGGTCATGATGGTGAAGTTGACGGCGATGCCGATCGCCGCGCACGTCTGACGCAGCGTGTTGTTCATCGCCGTGCCGTGCGGCAGCATCGGGCCCGTCAGCTGGTTGAGCGCGGTGGTGGTCAGCGGCATCAGGCAGAACGCGACGCCCGTCATCATCAGCGTGAAGAACACGGCCGGCCACCATGCGGGCGTATCCGCGTCCATGCGGGAGAGCGCGAACGCGGCGACGGCGACTACGGCGATCGCCGGCGGCGCGATGCGGCGTATGCCCACACGGTCGAACAGCCGGCCCGCCATCGGGTTGAACACGCCCTCGGCCACGCCGCCGCCCATGAGCAGGAGACCGGACTGCAACGCGGTCATCCCCAGCGAATCCTGGATGAACATGGGCAGGATGTTCATCGTCGAGATGAACGTGACGAACACGAGCACGATGACCAGCATCGACAGGGCGAACATCGGCTTGGCGAACACGCGGAAGTCAAGCATCGGACGCGTCAGATGCAGCTGACGGTGGATGAACGCGCACAGGGCGAGAGCGCCCACGGCGAGCGAACCGAGCGTCTGCGGAGACGCCCACCCCTCCTGGCCGGCGAGGCTGAAGCCGAGCAGCAGGCCGCCGAATCCGAGCGTCGACAGGACGATGGACGGCACGTCGATGGTCGGGTCGGTGCGTGTGGTCACGTTGCGCACGGTCGGAACCGCGGCGGCGAGCACGGCGGCGGCGATGACGATCAGCGGCACGAACAGGAAACGCCACGGCAGGAAATCGATGATGAGGCCGGACAGGGTGGGGCCCAGGGCCGGGGCGAACGCGATGACCAGACCGAACCAGCCCATCGCCGCGCCGCGCTTCTCCGGCGGGAACGTGAGGAACAGTACGGTCTGCAGCAGCGGCATGAGGATGCCCGCGCCCGTCGCCTGCAGCACGCGGCCGGCGAGCAGCACCCAGAAGCCGGGCGCGAACGTGCACACGAGCGTGCCGAACAGGAACATGCCGATCGCGTAGAAGAACAGCTGGCGCGTCGTGAATTTCTGGATGAGGAACGCGGTGACCGGGATCATGATGCCGTTGGTGAGCATGAACCCGGTGCTCAGCCATTGCGCCGTGTTGCTCGTCACCCCGAACTCGCGCATGAGATGCGGCAGGGCGGAGGTCATCAGCGTCTGGTTGAGGATGGCGGTGAAGCTGCCGACCATCATCACAATGATCGGAATGACGGAACGCTTCGATGATGCGCGTCCGGGCATGACGGAATCCATGGGAACCTCGAATCTGTCGGAAAACGGATCCGGCTGATTTCGGTCGTCGCCGCGCGTGGGAAACATGGATGCGCGACGCCGTAGCCCCTGCCGGCGTGACAGCCTCAGTGTACCGTCGCGCGGGACATGCGCCCGTCGTTCCCGTCAATGCTCGCGTCCGTCCTTCAGCGAGTTGATGAGCTGGGAGATGGTGTCCGGCACCGCGGATCGTGCCAGCCATTCAATGCTGTCCGGCGTGAGCAGGGTCTGCGCTTTGCCGAGGATGCCGAGCATGCCGCTGGACGCGTATTCCAGCACGATGCGCTGCCCGGGATTCAACCGTGACTCGTCAAGGCTGAGCACCGACAGCCAAATGCCGACGACGTAGCTTTTCAGCTGCGAGGCAAGACCCGTCGACCCATGCGGACCCGCGATCAGGGAAAGACGACGGATACTGGCGAGTCGCTCCGGCGCGTCCACGAACCGGAGCGCATACTCACGCAATGCGTCGATGTTTTCGTCCTGCCGGATGATGTGCGCGATGAACGCGGTCACGTCCGGTTGCTCGTAGATCGCCGCGATCGCATCGTCGGCGAGCTCGGGGATGTTGGTGTAGTGGTAGTAGAACGCGCTGCGGTTCAATCCGCTTTCGCGCGTGATGTCGCTGATGGTGATCTGCACGTACGGCTTACGCTCCAGCAGCGTCCAGAACGCCTCCTGCATCTTCTCCGGCGCCGTCCGTTCGGTGGCCTTCGGCCGTGCCATGCGTCCTCCTTCGTCTTTCCGTCCGTCATTCCGGTTCGTTAACCCCACACTGTATCGAAATATGGGGATTTAACCCTACGGTGTGATGGGTTACGCTCTCAGGTGCCCGGCGAAAGCACGGAAGACGGTGCCGGGCCGCATCAGAGAGGTGAAACGATGAGCTTCCTTGAATTCCATGACGTGGTCCGTCGGTACGGCAGCGGCGAATCCGCCGTGCTGGCCCTGAACCATGCAACCTTCGACATCGAGCAGGGCGAACTGGCCGTGATCCTCGGCGCATCCGGCGCCGGCAAATCCACGGCCTTGAACATCCTCGGCGGCATGGACCGCGCCACATCCGGCAGCGTGAGGCTCGGGGAGCGGGACGTCACGAAGGCGGGCGAGGCGGAACTGACCGACTACCGCCGCTTCGACGTGGGCTTCGTGTTCCAGTTCTACAACCTCGTGCCCAACCTCACGGCCCTCGAGAACGTGGAGCTCGCCAGCCAGATCTGCCCCGACGCGCTCGACGCCCGCGAAACCCTGGAGAAGGTGGGTCTCGGGAACCGTCTCAACAACTTCCCCGCGCAGTTGTCCGGCGGCGAGCAGCAGCGCGTGTCCATCGCACGTGCCCTCGCCAAGAACCCGAAACTGCTGCTGTGCGACGAGCCGACCGGTGCGCTCGACTACAACACCGGCAAGGAGGTGCTCCAGCTGCTGCAGGACTCCTGCCGCAGCCATGGCATCACGGTCGCGCTCGTCACCCACAACTCCGCGCTCGCGCCGATGGGTGACCGTCTGATCCGCTTCCGTTCCGGCAAGGTCACCGAGATCACGACGAACCCGGACCCGACTCCCATCGCCGACATCGAATGGTAGGGGAGGCGCATCCGACAATGAGGAAGACCGCACTCTGGAAGGACGCATGGCGCACCATCTCCGGCAACGGCAGACGGTTCGCCGCGATCGCGATCATCGTGGC
Source organism: Bifidobacterium sp. CP2 (assembly GCF_018555635.1). Classification (NCBI taxonomy): domain Bacteria; kingdom Bacillati; phylum Actinomycetota; class Actinomycetes; order Bifidobacteriales; family Bifidobacteriaceae; genus Bifidobacterium; species Bifidobacterium sp. CP2. Next base: position 112,182 of record NZ_JAFEJX010000009.1, read on the forward strand.
CGTCGGCGTGATGATGCTCGGCGGCCTCAACGCCGTCGGACGTGACATCCGCGCCGGCCTCGACGACTTCTTCGACACGACCGGCATGCACGACGTGTCCGTGGTCTCCACGCTCGGCCTCGACGACGCCGACATCGCCGCGTTGCGCAAGGCGGACGGCATCGCCGACGCGGCCGGCGTGCGTGAACAGGGCGTGACGACGAGAGTCGACGGCAAAAGCGCGTCGGCCACGGTCACGGCGCTCAACGACCGCCATATCGACGAGCCGTACCTGAACGACGGACGCCTGCCGAAGCATGCGCACGAGATCGTCGTCACACGGCAGTACCTCGACGACTCCGGCAAGCGGATCGGCGACAAGGTCACGTTCTCGCCCGACGATTCCGCGGCGTACGCCGCGTCCGCTACGGCGACGTTCGAGGACGGCGCGTACACGATCGTCGGCGTCGTCACCGACCCGAACGACATCGTGAACCCGTCCGGCCCGCTCGCCCTTGTCTCCGGCGCCAAGACCGTCTACCCGATGTTCGTCGCGGCCGACGCGGTCGCGAACGACGCCATGCCGTACGCATCCGCCGCCGTCGCCGTCAGGGGCGCTAAGGCGATGAACACCTACGCCGACGATTATCTGGACAAGGTCGACGCCGCGAAGACGGCCATCGAAGACGCCGCCCCCGCAAACGCGAAATGGATCGTCAACGACCGCGGCGCCATCACCAGCTATGAGGACGTGAAGACGCAAAGCGAGATGATCTCCCGCCTCGGCACCCTGTTCCCCGTGCTGTTCCTCGTCATCGCGCTGTTGGTGAGCCTCACGGCCATCACACGCATGGTGGAGGAGGACCGCCAGCTCATCGGCACGTACAAGGCGATCGGCTACACACGCCGCGAGATCATGGTGAAGTACCTCGTGTATTCGTGCGCGGCCTGCCTGCTGGGCGGAGTCATCGGCGACCTGCTGGGACTCGTCGGGCTGCCGTTCGCGTTCACGCGGAGGATGCTGACGAACATCTACGTGCTGCCCTCATATCCGCTGCTCGTCGACTGGCGTCTCGCCGTCGGCGGCGTGCTCCTGTTCGTCGCCGTCATCACCGGCGCCGCGACGGCCGCATGCGCGGGCTCGCTGCGTCTCCAGCCGGCCGAGCTCATGCGCCCCAAGGCGCCGAAGGCCGGCAGGACCATCATCCTGCAGCGTATCGGATTCATCTGGAACCACCTGAGCTTCCTCGGCAAGGTGACCGCGCGCAACCTGTTCCGCTACAAGTCCCGCGCGCTCATGGTCATCATCGGCGTTCTCGGCTGCACCGCGCTCATGACCGCCGGATTCGGCATGGGCTCGTCCGCACTGACGCTCATGCCACGCCAGCACGGCGAGATCTCCCTCTACGACGTGATGGCCGTCACCTCCGCCGTCGACCACGACAAGGCGCAGCAGGACCTCGACAAGGACAGGGACGTGGAATCCACGCTGCCCCTGCAGCTCGGCTCCGCCACCCTGTCCTCCCCGGATTCGGACGGCGGGAAGATCGCCGCGCAGCTCATGGTCATCCCCGACGGGGAATCCCTTGACGGCTACATCGACCTGCACACGACGGACGGCGCGCCAATCGGGCTGCGCGACGCGGACGGCATCGTCGTCACCGCGAACGCCGCGAAAAAGCTCGCGCTCGTCGCGGGAGACAAGGTCGACATGGCCGACGCGATGGCGGACTCCGCCACGCCGCGCGTACACGCGCTCGCCCAGTACTACACCGGCAACGTCGTGTTCATGACCCGGTCCGCATACGAGAAGGCGTTCGACGCCGACTACGCACCCAACGCCGACCTCATCACGGTGAAGGGCGACGACGACGCGCAGATCGCGTTCGCCAATCGGCTCGCCTCGCAGGACGAATACCTGTCCGTGACGAGCTCCGCGAAACAGGAGCGCGACTTCTCGAAGAGCTTCCTCATCTTCTTCGTGATGATCGGATTCATTGTGGCCATGGCCGCGATCCTCGCCGTCGTGGTGTTGTACACGCTCGCCTCCACGAACATCTCCGAACGCGAACGCGAACTCGCCACCATCAAGGTGCTCGGTTTCCGCCGCCGCGAGGTGCATGGCTACGTGAACAAGGAGATGCTGCTGCTCTCCGCGTTCGGCATCGCCATCGGCCTGCCGTGCGGCCGCGGGCTGCTCGGCTTTCTCGTGAGCCGCCTCGACCTGCCCGGCATGAACATCGTGCCCAACGTGCTGTGGTACTGCTATGCGGCGGCGGCCGTGCTGGCGTTTCTGTTCACGCTGCTGGTGGGCCTCGCCACGAACCACGCGCTCGACCGCATCGACATGGTCGGCGCGCTGAAGAGCCCCGAGTGACGGGTCCGCATCCGTCTCTTCTCCGGTCCCGAGTACGTTGAGTGACGGTTCGGAACGGCGGAAAAGGAGAGACGACAGCATGGAGCAGTTCGACATCGTGCTCGGACAGATGATCGGCATGGCTGTGATGATGGCCGTCGGCTACATCTGCGTGAGGACCCGCGTGCTGAACGAGGCCGCGCTGAACGGCATCTGTTCGCTCATCCTCAAGGTCGGCATCCCGCTGCTTGTCTTCTCCAACGCCGTGGCCGGCACCACGCGTGCCGACCTCATCGGCTCCGACGCGATCATCGTGATGACCCTCGTCATGTACGGGCTGCTCATCGCCGTGTTCACCGGACTGTCCCATCTGCTGCGGCTGAAACGCGAGCGTGGCCGCATGTTCCGCGGCTGCTTCGTGTTCGGCAACGCAGGGTTCATCGGCCTGCCGCTCGTCATCGCGCTGTTCCCCACCAAGGGCGCGCTCTACTTCGCGCTCATGTCCCTCGTGGACCAGTTCCTCCTGTGGACGTACGGCGTGTGGACGTGCAGGAAGGTCGACGACCGGCAATCCACGGCCGACGAGCATCCCTCGCGCGGCTGGCTCGACCGGCTCGCCCCGCTCGTGAGCCCCGCCCTCATCGCCGTCGTGCTCGCCGTCGCCCTCATCCTCGCCGGCGTCCACGTGCCCGACGTGGCCCTCGCCCCGCTGCAGAAGCTCGGCGGCGTCGCCTCGCCGCTGTCGATGGTCTACCTCGGCGGCCTGTTCGCCATCCGCGACTGGACGGGAGTGCTCAGGCGGTACGAGCTGTACGTCGGAGTCGCCGTCAAGATGCTCGCCTTCCCGATCGGCTTCTACGCGCTGCTCGCGTTCGTGCCGCCCATGATCGGCCTGCCGGCCGCGAACCCGGACATGGTCCACATGATGACGATCATCGCCGGACTGCCCACCATGAGCACCATGGTCATGTTCGCCGAACGTGAACGCAACAACCCCGAATACGCGATCGGCATGGTGCTCGTCACCACCGTGGCGAGCCTGTTCACCCTCACCGCCGTCTCCTACCTCGTCTTCTGACCGTCCTTCCAGACGGCCTCCGGACTGTTCCGGACAGATAGGCTCCGACGTGCGCACGGGCGTCCCATCGGCTACCATGGTCAAGGAATCATTCGGGAACCATCCAGATGGGGGCGCGCATCCATGGCGGCAAGGCATTCGCAACGATACGTCGGACAGCATCGCAAACGCACCGATGTGATGGTCGTCGCGCAGGCTGCCCTGTGCGCCGTGCTCGCCGTGCTCATGTGCGCCATGTTCGTCCTGTGGCAGGCCCGCGCCGCCGAACGGGACGAGGCGCTCGCCGGCATCGAGGCCGCCAAGACGGCGAAGATCGTGCAGGCCAAGGCGAAGGCCGAGGCCACCAAGACGCTGAAGCGGGACAAGGTGCCCGCCTTCAACCAGACCATCCAGGAGCAGCGCGAACGCGACCGCTGGACGAACCCCACCGGCGGCCAGCAGCCGAACCTCGCCGACTACACCGACCTGAGCGTGGACGTGAGCCTCGCCGAGCAGAAGGTGTACGTCAAATCCGCCGGCAACACCATCTACACGATGATCGCCAGCACCGGCATGGACGACTCCACGCCCCACGGCACGTACGTCATCAGCGCCCGCGGCACCCACTTCTACAATCCGGACGAGCGCATGGGCGCCGACTATTGGGTGCGGTTCAAAGGGCCGTACCTGTTCCACTCGGTGCCGACCGGCGTCAACGCCGGCGACTATCTCACCGACGAGGCCGCCAAGCTCGGACGGCCCGCCTCGCACGGATGCGTGCGCCTGAGCATCGCCGACGCGAAATGGTTCTACGACCAGATGCCGGCGGGCACGCCCGTCACCATCGCCTGACAACGGGCACCGGCCGGGAGGAACGAATCCGAACGCCGGGTGAACAGTGGCTTACGGGGCGTCGCCGCATGTCGCGGCGGCGCCCCTCGTCCATTACGCTGGGACCAGCGTCATCGAACCGAACAACCGGGAAAGAGGAACGAACCCATGAGCATGCCGCTCGACCTGTATGTGATCCGGCACGGGGAGTCCGAGGCGAACATCATCGTCAACGCCGGCAACAGGGGAGACAACTCCCTGTACACGCAGGACAACGTCACCGTGCCCGACCGCTCATGGCGGCTCACCGCCGTGGGCCGCAAGCAGGCCGACTGCATCGGCCGGTGGCTCGTCGGCCAGCAGCAGCTGTTCGACCGCTACATGGTCTCCCCGTATGTGCGGGCCCGGGAGACCGCCGCCACCATGGCGCTGCCCAAGGCCAAATGGGAGGAGAACCGCGTCATCAGGGAGCGCTCCTGGGGCGAGATCAACACCATCACCAAGGACGATTTCAAGACCAACTACGCACGCAACTGGATGTTCAAGAACACGGACCCGCTGTACTGGCGTCCGCCGGCCGGCGAATCCATCGCCGACGTGTCCGAGGACCGCGTGCACAACGTGCTCACCTCGCTCACGCGCAAATCCGACCTCGGCAGCGTGGTCATGGTCACGCACGGCGACTTCATGCTCGCCCTGATGCTCACCCTCGAGGACCTGTCCGACGAGGAGTTCATGCACCGCGCCGAGGCCCCCGAATGGGCGATCACCAACTGCACGTGCCTGCACTACACGCGCCGGGACCCGGAGACGGGACGCACCTCCAAGCGTGTGCGCTGGGAGCAGACCGCACGGCCCGTCCTCGACGAGGAGACCGGCAAATGGGAGGTCAAGGTGGAGCCGTGGCGCGAGTTCAAACGCCCCTACCTGTCCAACGGCGACCTCGTCGACGTGGTCCACGCGGTGGACCCGCACCTGCTCGAATACTACGGCAAGTGACGCCGGAATCCGGCGGGACGCTCCGGCGTGACGACGGGCGGCTACAATGGCTTCGAATCGCGGGGATGCGGTATGCCCCGCAAGAGAGAAGCTAAGGAGAGCCGCTTATGAGCGAACCCAAAGGCAACATCTTCCAATGGAAACTGCACGGCGACGGCAGGACGCTGGCGCCCGGCGAGGTCGTCGAACCCGACGAGCGCCTCACCTGGACGCGCACCGCGGGCATCGGCGCCCAGCACGTCGTCGCCATGTTCGGCGCGACCTTCCTCGTGCCGATCCTGACGGGCTTCGACCCGTCCACCACCCTGTTCTTCACCGCGCTGTCCACGGCGCTCTTCCTGCTCATCAACAGGAACGTGCTGCCGAGCTACCTGGGCTCCAGCTTCGGCTTCATCGCGCCGATCGCCGCGGTCACCGCCGCCCACTCCGGCTTCGAGGGCATCGCCATCGCCAGCTTCGGCATCCTGTCCACCGGCCTGCTGCTCGCCATCGTCGGCGTGGTCGTCCACTTCGCGGGCTCCAAGTGGATCGACATCATCATGCCGCCGGTCGTCAACGGCGCCATCGTCGCGATTATCGGCTTCAACCTCGCGCCCAGCGTGTGGAACAACTTCAAGGCCGCGCCCGACACCGCGCTCGTCACGCTCGTGGCCGTGCTGCTCGTCGCCGTGCTGTTCCGCGGGCTGGCCGGACGTCTCAACATCCTGCTCGGCGTGATCATCGGCTACGCGTACGCGTGCGCCCGCGGCCAGGTCGACTTCTCCGCCATCGGCAAAGCCGCGTGGATTGGCTTCCCGCACTTCCACACCCCGCAGGTCGACTTCTCCATCCTGCCGATGTTCCTGCCCGTCGTGCTCGTGCTCGTCGCCGAGAACGTCGGCCACGTCAAGTCCGTCGCCCAGATGACCGGCCGCGACTACGACGACCAGATGGGCACCGCCCTGTTCGCCGACGGCCTCGGCACCGCGATCGCCGGCTTCGGTGGCGGCTCCGGCACCACCACGTACGGCGAGAACATCGGCGTCATGGCCGCCACCAAGGTCTATTCGACCGCCGCCTACTGGTGCGCGGCCGGCTTCGCCCTGCTGCTGAGCCTGTGCCCGAAGTTCGGCGCGATCATCAACACCATCCCCGCCGGCGTGCTCGGCGGCGTCACCACGCTGCTCTACGGCATGATCGGCATGATGGGCATCCGCATCTGGGTGGAGAACAAGGTCAACTTCGACAAGCCGCTCAACATCATGGTCGCCGCGATCGTGATGATCATCGCCATCGGCCAGTTCGAGTTCGCGTTCAACGGCATCCAGTTCAACGGCATCGCCATCGGCACGATCGTGATCCTCGTCGCCTACCACGGCCTCAAGGCCATCGGCAAGGCCACCGGCACCATCGCCAAGGACGATCCGGACATCCTGTAGCCGCTGCGGCTGTGCTGGCAGCGGCTATGACTCGGGGCGCTTCCTCGTGTGAGGAAGCGCCCCTTTTGTTGTGCCTGTCATTATTCAGCCGGTGCTGTGTTCCGCTGATCCAGCACGTCCTGCAGGACTTTGATGTTGACGAGTTGCAGTCTGCGTGCCTTGTCGTTGTCGCCGGACCGCCTATATAGCTCCTTCAAGTCCTTCATCACGCTGATGGCACGATACAGCATGTCGTCGGTTTGCCGGTCGGGCGGCGTGCTGTCGATCTTCATCTCATGGCAGCGCATCAGGTTATATGTGGTGCGCTGCAACTGCGGGAGATGCCGATCGCCATCGTTCTGCAGGTTAAGCTGCCGGTACAGGCTCAGCGCATGCTCGTATTCTGCGATTGCCTCGTCAAACCGGGCCATGTCACGGTGCAGCGTGGCGATGTTGTTCCATGCCTGCGCTTCGAGGGAGGCGAATCGCGCTGGATTGCGGTGTGCCTGCTCCTGCCGCGTGTGCAGCACCGACTGTAGCAGCGGCTCGGCTTCGTCGAAGCGTTTGAGGTCCGTGAGCATGATCGCGTAGCTGTTCTGTACGTCGGCGATTAACGATTGGTAGATGCCGGAATCGTGCTGGTCCACATCCTCGTAGATGTGCAGCGCCTCCTTGTATTCACGTTCGGCTTGATCGTACTGCTTGATGTCCGGGCTGCTGTGCAGATCGGCAAAGTTCCTAAGCGTTCGAGCCATATCGAGTTGGTATAGATCAATTTGGGGATTGGCAGCGACGATCTGCTTCTGGATGCGCAGTGCTTCCGCGTATTCGCCTGCGGCCTTGCCATATTCATGTTGCTCGCTGTGCAGCAGAGCGATGTCGCTAAGGATTATAGCCACGTTGGATTTGTGGAAGTCGGATTTGGCTTCAGCGAATTGGCGGTAGATGCTGAGCGCTTCCTGATATTCGCCTTCGGCTTGCTTGTACTGGTGCAGGTATCTGTGCATGTCGGCGAGACCGTTGAGGGTCGCGGCCACGTCAAATTGGTATGCGTCGGGGTTGGTTTCGGCGAGCTGCCGCAGGATGCTGAGCGCTTCCTGATATTCGCCTTCGGCTTGCTTGTACTGGTGCAGGTATCTGTGCATGTCGGCGAGACCGTTGAGGGTCGCGGCCACGTCAAATTGGTATGCGTCGGGGTTGGTTTCGGCG